>JAUSHC010000088.1 GCA_030648795.1 bacterium
CGTTGCATGAGAAAATCTTTGTCATGCGTCAAAATAATTGACTGCTGACGCACAGCAAGCGCAACAATAGCGTTATCGGCAAGACCGAAACGACCTTCTTCTTTCACGTCAAAAACAGAATGCCCTGCTTGACGCAGAGCACGAATAACTGAAGATGCAATATTTTCGTCAGCGAGAAAAAACATAGCTACGCTCGCAGACTGGGAACTAATTCAAAGAGCGGGATCACTTCCTCGTGCGACACTGCATGCTTCGCAAATGCAAGCGCTGCTTCAAGATCCACTTTTGATAATTGCGTATACTCATCAAGAATATTCTGGAGTGACATCCCTGAATGCAACAACTCAAGAATAAATTCAACAGAAATCCGCGTCCCTTTAATGACCGGTTTTCCTTTAAGAATCTTTGGATTACACACAATGCGTTTAGAGAAGAGAATGAGAGACATAGAATAATGAGATAGATTATCTTTTTTTACTATAGTGCATACATGAACAAAGGTCAATCGTCGTCATTAGGACTCAATATTCTTCGAACGGAGCCTGCCCCGTAACAACGCAAAGCTTTGTTATCGGGGTCGAGAAGTTCCTTTCTCACTCTTTTTTCCTTTCAACTAGGCGAATCCCTTGCGGGCATGCCTCCCGCCGACAATAGCGGAGGTTTCGATGAAAGTGCAGCTAGGGCCGGAGGCGAAGGGGTATCCGAGGCGAGTGTACGCCATCGGAGGAGCCCCCACGCCGAGACCAGCTGACTTTCCCAAAACCGAAGCGTGTCGGAGGCGAGGCATCACGCGGGATCCGCTGCCCCCTCACTCCTCCTTCGGCATATACACGCCATCAGCGCTGGGCTTCCAACCAAGTTTCAACGCGAGTAAAAATGTTGACCCTTGCCCCTTCCCCGGGCTTTCTGCCCAGACGCGTCCGCCATGGGCTTCGGCAAGACGACGGGCAACATACAAACCAAGACCCGTGCCTTTAATTTGTGATGTATCACCACGCCCACGAGAGAATTTTTTGAATAAGAATCCCATTTCTTCCGGCGTCATCCCCCAACCGTTATCATGCACAGAAAAAACTACTTCGTCGTTCTTCTGCTCCAACTTCACCTCCACCGTTCCCGTATCGCTGTACTTCAAAGCATTATCAACAAAATTCACGAGCACCTGCCGAATTTTCATCTGGTCAACAAACACTTTCGACGTCGCTGGTGCCACGGCGCATGCGATCACAAGCCCCTTTTCTTTTCCTTTAGGCATCAATTCATCACAGACGCTTTTCGCAACCTCGCCCAAGTCCGTCTCAACAAACGTGAACACCATACGCCCGCTATCAAGACGAGAGGTGTCGAGCAGGTCGTTCACGAGCGCGACCATACGCTCCGTTGATGCGTAGACTTTCTCCACCCCTTCTTTTATTTTTCCCCCAATCGGCCCAAATGTCCCATCAAGCAACATCGAACTGTACCCCTTAATAGCAGTGAGCGGCGTGCGGAGTTGATGTGAAGCAATCGACAAAAACTCCGACTTCGCTTGATCAAGACGAGAGAGTTCTTTGTTTGCCAATTCGAGTTGTCCAGTAAGAATCTGCAACTTCTCCCGCTGTTCGACTTCCTTACGTACGCTACGAATAAGAAAAAAAGAAACAACAAGCAAGGCGCTAAAAAGAAAAATGCGAAAAACAATTTTCCAAATTGTATCAGAGAGAACAACTTCAAAAAAACTAGTGACTAAAAGAAGGAATGAAAGGATCTCCGTCGCAATGACTTTAATATGAAGCAAATGATGCTTAATAATTGCATATGCAGTAAAAACGATAAAAGGAAAAACAAATACCGCACCGAGAGTAATAAAACGCGAATCTTTAAGTACAATCGGAAATATGAGATTAAAAATAATAATAAGCTCGTAGGTAATAAATGAACCTATAAAAATATAGGTAATTTGCCGTCGTTCGATACCACGTGCTCGTCTTGCTTTTTTGAATAAAAGAATAAGTCCTGCAATAACAAAAAATATTGAAAGAAGCCCAAAAAGAGGAATTGCAGGACCATTTTGCACCTCCGCGAGCCGACCATTGTCGAAAGAAAGCGCACGCGTAAAAATAAATGGGGTGAGGAGAAGTATGGATGTAATACACGTAATTGGTATCGCAAAAATCTTTATCCAACGCGGGAATACTGGCATCACTGTTGCGGGAAAAATAAATGCAAACAGAAATGTCGCAAACGCATACCAAAGTGCAAAAAACGTTGCTATACGAAGAAGCCAAATAGCTACATTCGGATTCGTGGATTGATAAATACTATAGTTAAATGCGCTCCAAATAACCGTAAGAAGAGAAAGAACAAAGAATATTCGATGTGTTGCGCTCTTTCGATCATTAAGAAAAACCGTAAAACCAAGAACTGCAATCGCTGCAGACGCGATGCCTACCGAGAGGAGATCAAGATGAAGAAATCCTTTAAGCATACTGTTATACAATAAACGGCGCTCGTTTGCGCGATCGTGCGGACGGCTGTACTCGACAAACGCCAATACGGAAAAGAAACGCGGTAGTATGTGTCTGCGGAACATGGAAAAACATTCGGATCGCTTTGGCTGCATTTTCAATTTCTCTCTGTTGTTCTAAACTTAAAAAATTTGCATCCCCAGCTTTTATGCGCTGATAAAGATACGGAAGTGCAGTTACAGGCTGGATGCTCAACCCCATGTTTGTTGCAGTGAGCCAAAGACGCTCTAGTGCGCGACCAAGTGTAACAAAAGTAGTGTCACTCTCATCATCTATGGTAAAAAGACCGAACGCACCGGAGGATGCATACAGCTTTGCCGTATCTTTTGACACCAATTTTCCTACGTTAATCAACTTTCGAATTTTTGATAAACGACGCCAGTTGCTGAAAATACGAAATGCAAAGCGCTGGGGTGGTGCGAGTTCGAGAGTCTTAATAAAGAGCCCATCGTTCGTTGCCTGCTCGTCTTCGTTCGTCCATCGAATAATAGAAAAAATCGCATCATGAATTTTTTCATTTTCCAAGATGAGTCGTTCGTTGAGTGAAAGAATCCTTCCGAGCTCGTCTTTCTCATCATTTTCTCGCACCCAAGAAAGCGAAAGACTCTTCAACGATCCCACCGCTATATCAAGCGCCTGCGTTGTCTTGTCAGTAAGTGGTATTTTATCGTATGGGAGACGATTAGTGCATCGCTGTTCAATGGTAGCGGCAAACGGATGTATACGAGAAGATACTTCAGTAAAACTAATATGGGCAATATGTGTTTTATCGTCTGGGGTCGGAAAAAGCTGTACAGACGACTGTAAACCAAATGTTGGTGCGACAATATCAATATTTTCCAATACTGCACCATGTGCAATAAGTGACCCTCTCTGACGCATATTATATGGAGAAGTGTCCCCCGTCGGAATGTTGTAAAGATCAAGCATCTGATCAGTTAATGCAAAACGCCATGGCTGCATATTATCCCCGGAAGGGGCATTCACAGCAATGGCGATAATTTTTTTTATTTTATCTTCCATATCGCAAGTATACACTAAAAAAAGAATACGTTCGATTATCTTACTTTATCAGCGGGATTCTTCACGAACTCATATTCCATCCAAGGTTATTTCTGAATCCATATCGTCCAACGTGCCTGAAATCCGTTACGAACCTGAACGGGGTCAAGTTCTGGATGTGCAGTACTAATCTCCTTTGTTAATTTTTGTATTCGAATTTTGAAATGCCGCGCGCCAGCCCGTCGCACATATTGGACCATTTCGTCACATGTATAACTTGCTTGTGCAGAAGCATATTGTATTTTTTGAAAAGGCGTTTGACGTAAAAGTGACATTCGAATAAGTCGCATTGGCATGTCGCGACGCAAGTCTTGAATAAAAATCCACCCACCAGGCTTCACGATACGAAACATCTCTCGCAGAGTATCAATTGGCTTCTCAAATTCATGAAAACTATCCTTGCTCACAACAAGATCCGCGAATGCGGAAGGAAGGCTCGTATCGGTAACGTCTCGTCGTATAAGACGAACATGCTGAAATGTTTGAAGAAATAATCTTGCGTCACGAAGCATAGAGGCGGATTGATCAATACCAATAAGATGCGCTTGTCGTCTTCGGTCACCAATCGCATGCAGAAAAAACCCCGCACCACACCCAAAATCCACAATTGTACTACTCTGTATCTTTGTTTTTTTTAATATATCATCAACCGCAATTGTAAAATTTCTTTTGTAATTTTTTTTCATGAATGCATTGAACGCACATTCTTCTTCTCGCGACATTTTTGCGGGCTCGGCGATTCGCTTTGAAAAAAATATTTTTGACATAATTATGCGAGCATTCGTATTTTTTTACCCTTAAGACGCAAAAAGCCCGGTACACGTGCCTGATGTATATGGGGGTCGCCATGAGCGTACACTTCAACGATTGGGATCGCTGCCTTCCCAATTGATGCATGAAGTTTTTTATATTCGATGCTCTTTTTTTGCAATGTGCGCACAATGGTATCGACACAGAGTGCTATCAGTTCTTGTGTATGCGTTTTTCCAGCTGCAAGCTCGAGGCGAATGCATAATTGCTCTCGTTTTGCTTTTTGAAACTGACGACGATATACGATAAAATTTCCTGAAAAAAAATCTCGTAGTGGTTTTTGATCAACTGCCGCCTCGAGATGTTCGGGATAAATATTCAGTGCGTAAAAAGTTGTTGCAACATCGGTACGTCCGTCAACGCGTACAAGCGGAAGTGAAAAATCTTTCAAAAGTGTATAAAATTTCTTCGGCGCACGCATTTCTGTAAGGAGTGTACGAAGTGCAGATGGTGAAAAAATACGCCCGCGATCATGAATATTATAACGCACTAGTGGAATTGCAGTATTTGCCGTAATAAGTAATTCTCCTGCATGTTCCTCAAAAAATACGTGTTCAGGATGATACTGGTACAGCCCAGCCTGCGGTACTGCGGATCCGAACAACGCACAAGAAAAATCGCTGTTTATGCGTGCGTAGCGACGAAGTGCAATGGTAAGTGTGGTTTCATGCCCGAGCATACCGGCATCCGCAGAGCCATAAACGTTAACAATGGGAGCGTTGGGCGAACCGATAAGCGTATGCGCAGTATCTCGCCATTGTTCGGAAAACGTTGTCCCTGCAGTCAAAAGACCAATCTTATTTTTGTGAAGTAGTATGCGTCGTTGTCGAGCGATTCTAAGTACATCCATAAGAAACGGAGGATATCCAGCGAGAATAATATTTTTATATTTCGGTGCGAATCGCGCCAGGACATCAAGGACGTCGTTCATGTTGATACTCGGAGTAATGCATGTCAGCTGATATCCTTTCTGGGCTATATTTCTACACGATGCAAGGGTAAAATGACCCGCAACCCAAACACCCATCGCAAAACAGACAACTACCAGCGTCGGCGACTGCTCGGTGATCGCAAACATGTTTCGAAATATATATTCGTGTATGTTACCACCAATCTTTTCTTGTGCGTCATTGACAAACCAATAGGTCGGCGTTCCTGATGACCCCGAACTTGCGTATGCCATAGGTGGAAAAGACGATGTTGGAATACGTTCGCTCAATGGAAAACGATTGATGTATGTTTTCTTGTCAAGAATGGGAAGATGTCGAAATTGTTCGAGCGTTGTTATTTTTTTTGGTACAACACCCTGTTCGCGTAATATTATCTTATACGCATTCACTTCTTTTGCGGTTGTTTGGAAGAGAGAGAAAATTGTTTGCCCGTTTTTTTTCATATCAATGAATAAGCTTCCCTAATGCTTCGTGGCTCTGCGCACGGGAACGCACCCGCTCTTCATTAAAAAAATTCGCATCAAGTATTTCTTCTAACGCGATACGGTAACGACCCGATTTAATTGGTGCGCCCGTAGTAATCATGCGTATCGCGACACTCGTTGCCGCCCCGGCAATCATCGAGGATGTACCGAGCTGTGGGATGCTCGCGATTGTTTTTCCAAGTTGTACTACAGACTCCATCACGCGCTCTAAACAATTTTGTACACCGATCATACTAAGAGCAAGGGGAAGGAAATCTTTTGGCGTTAGGTGTTTTACATCGATTGATGCAGTATCAACATTCCCATGAAACGGAAGATAATTAGGATCAATATCGTATCGTTCGACGTCGAGAAGAATCCCATCACCTATATCTGTTGCCATCACTACAGGAATACCAAGTTTTTTACAACGTTTTCGCGCCTCAATTTTTAATGCAATATCATCCATGGCATCAACAAAAATATCGACTCGCGGCGTAGAAAGAAAACGATCAAGTGTTGCATCGGTAATACCCGCTTCCCAGAGCTCAATCTCTGCAAACGGATCGAGTTCCCATACATGCTCTGCTGCAATCACACATTTATTTTTCCCAAGATCCGGAAGCGTTGCATTGATACGATTCAAATTCGTGAGTTCGAGAATGTCAGGATCGGCGATTTTTAGACGCTTCGGTCCGCCAGAAAGTACAAGCGCGTGAAGCGTCGAAGATCCGACAGAAAGCCCGGCGATACCGATGGAGGCGTCACGAAAATGCTGTTGCTCTTCTTCGGAAATACAGTTCCGATTACGCGCAGTGCGTAATTGTGTAAAGTACGATTCACTAACGGTACGTACCGCTATATGTTTCCATGGAAAATAAATAAAGCAATCCGGAATGGATGCAGTACGACAAAATTCTTCGCATAGAGCATTCTCGCTCCCCTTTTTTTGATCGGGATGCGTGATAAAAAAAAGTTCGCGAAGTGCACTTTCGTAGGCATCGACCAACCGAGCTCCTTTCGGAATATCGGCTTTATTTTTTGTGATGAGCGGATGTGTCATTAGCTCCTGTGCCTATTTCTCCGTACAAATGAAACGACTGCGTCGAGTTCATTCGAAAGATCACGGTCGTCAATAATCGCAGGAAAAACTTTACGAAATGCGTCATAACGCGCGCGACCGGCAGGAGAAATTTTGTCGACACGTACTGAAGCGTCAGTTGCTTGCGCGAGAGTAAGAAGCTCAATTGCAAGCACCACATCGAGCCCATCCATAACTTGCGCCGCAAGAAGCGCAGAATTTGTGCCCATACTCACGATATCTTGGTTATCTCCATTTGTCGGGATCGTATGGATATAATTAGGGAAACAGAGTGATTGTAATTCCGCTGTCGTCGAGGTTGCAACAAATTGAAGTCCTTGTAATCCAAGTGTAAGACCGCCTTTTCGTAAATTCAAAAAAGGTGGAAAAAATTTATTGACGTTTCGATTCAAAAAGAAATTTATATGTCGCTCTAACGTAAGCGCAATCCGCGTAAGAACAATCTTCAATTTATCCATTTCCAATGAAATATAATCACCATGGAAATTCCCACCGTGCATAAATATTTCCTTGTCCATGTCGATAATCGGATTATCGGTGACACTGCTTGCCTCGCGTTCAATAACCTCGGCAGCGTGTTCAATGGTTTCGTACACCGGACCGAAAATCTGTGGCATACAGCGGAACGAGTACACATCTTGCACTGGACGTTCGATTTTTTTGACATCGTTATGATCCATAGTGACTTCGTTTTGCACCATCGTCCGTGTACGCATCAGCTTTGAACCTGCAACGAGCGAACGAAGTTCTGCTGCGACATATCGTTGACCAGGGTGCGGGCGAACATCCTGAATAAACGGTGCGATTGCATCGTCGTACCCTTCAATAAGCTCAAGTGCCATTGCACCATTACCCATTGCGTGTGCAAATGCGGTACGTGCACGATCAACGAGAAGTGCGCCAATCCCCGTCATCACCGAAGTGCCATTAATGAGCGCAAGTCCTTCTTTTGATTTAAGAGTGAGCGGAGCAACGTTGATCACAGCAAGAGCATCGCATGCGCGCATACGTTTATCATTATAAAAAACATCCCCAAGACCCATAAGCCCTGCCGCAATATGTGCGAGTTGTATGAGATCGCCACTTGCACCGACACCACCATAACGAGGGACAACGGGAATGACACGCGCATTGATGCATGCGGTTAGTACTTCAAGTACTTTCCAACGTACGCCAGAATATCCCTGCGCGAGAGTATTAAGACGCACAACCATTGCAGCGAGTACGTTCCAAGAATCAAGCGCGGAACCAAACCCACACGCATGACTTTTAATAAGGTTTGCCTGCAGCTCTTCAGCTTGCGAAGGACTAATAATGTGATCCGCCATCGGTCCAAAACCCGTATTGACGCCGTAGATGACTTTCTCGTTTGCAATACGATCGACAAGCGCACGCGACGCATCAACTTTTTTCTTGAGTGTTTCATCGAGCTGTACCATCGCGTTGCCCATAGCAATGGCAACAATATCGGTAATTGTAAGAGATGTTCCAGTAATGATTATCGTTTTTCCTTTAGTTACAGCGCTCATAGTGAACATAGAAATCAATTATATAGTGTCTAGTATAGAATATTGTAGATAATTTGCAATTCTACGAAGTTCGATTTCATAAAATAAAAAAGGGTAGTATGTGTCGTAAACAAGCATACTACCATGTCGTATCTTTACGTATCCTAGGTTCTTCCCTTTGAAACAACCTCCGCTTCGCAGAGATCTTTGATGATTTCAACCGAATAATTGATGATGCGATTTACAGCGAACTTGATCGCACTATCTCTAAGTGGCCCGAGAAAACTATCCGGAGACGTGTAAGTGCTAGTGAGCGTAAGATGCGTGCCATGCCCGCGCTCTTCCAGTGTAAATGTCCAATCGCCGACGCTATCGCCACGCGTACGGAATATGACGCATCGCGGACTTTCATGTACGACGCATTCGCCGGTTCCGACGAATGTTAATACAAAGATTTTATACTTCCAACGATACGTCACCCCTAGTCCAGGCGTATCGCACGAAATATCCCATACACTCTTGATGGCTGAAAGCCACCGAGGTGTATTCCGGACATTCGCGACGAACAAGAAGACTCTGTCAATTGGCGCTACGATATCTATCGAGCGCTCAACAATTCTTGTTTCCTTCACGGCAATATTCTCCCAATTTGAGTCTTATCAGGTCGTTATCCAATTGGTAGGGAAACACGCGCCCCCTCCTTTAAGAGCAAGAGTATCTAACCAGAAGAAGCCTATTCTGTCAAGGTCGTTACTTTTACCAAGGCGACAAAAACCCCGAAGCAAGATAGGAAACAATAAGAACAGAAATAACTCCGATGACGAGAATGAGCCAAGGTATAAAATCGAATGCATCAGCGTTAGCTCCCTTTCGAATAGCACGCTTCTTTTTGATAATGAGCCACACAAAAAGTGGAGAAAAAAGTAGAAGAAACGGAGATGCAATAAGAACAAGAATAGAAAATAATGACATAACGATTAAGTATGTTTTTCCAGGCCAACCGAGTGACTGTAAAAAATGATCATAAGCATTTTCCCAAAACAATGCACCAGAAAAATGCAGAGCAAGAAGAAAAATAAAAATAATAACACCCCAAAACAAAATACCTCGTCTTTGAAAAAATTTCTTCATACCTCTATACTATACACTACTTATTTCTGTTATGCACCTTGACAACTTGTACAACCAACCATAGGAAACCCTACGGGGCAAGGAGGGGTACCATGCGTCTTCTCTACATTGCGGTAATCGTTGGACTCTTGATTGGATGTGGCGGAGGAGGAAAGGGAGGAAAAAGTGGTGGCGCGGGCGCATCAGGAACGATTCCGCAACAACCACTTGCCACGGTAGTCGTTGATCATAATGGAGGAAAAGCGACGGTCAACGATCCTACATCGCCACTTGACGGAGCGAGTGTTGACATCCCCGCTGGCGCACTCAAGAACCCAGTAAAGATTACCATTGGTACACTTCCGAATACATCGCCGATCATCGGCGCACTGCCGATTGATTTTGGTCCTGATGGCACTGTCTTCGATGCGCTGTCACCAGCCACGATCACCGTGCCATACTCTGACACACTCATTCAAACGTACGACGATGACCCACAAGACCTCCTCATCTTCTCGCGTCGTCCGAACGGCGAATTCGATGTGAGTAGTCCAGTAAGCATTGACCAAGCGCGCCGCATCGTTACTGCGACAACTACTCATTTCTCACCAGAGGAAGCAAAGTTCTCACGGCACTATCTCTGGTTTGAACAGCAGCGAAGACTTTTCGACAGTTCACCAGTGCCGTACAAGATCACAACGCGGCATGTGCTCACCCCAGGTGGAGTGCAAGTACTAAACTACTATCCAGTGATAGTGTACGACGCAATTCCAGTAACAATTCCATTAGGGAAAGGAACACTCACAAACTTCTGGAAGGCGGGGCAGCGCAACGTGATCCTCATTCATGGATTTCAATCCTCTCCTGCGGCCTTCCTCTTCAGCGACGATCCGGTACGCGTCCACAAAGATGGGCTTCTTTGGACGCTTCGGAATAATCCTGCGTTCGATCTCTACGACAACATTATCCTCTACCAATATCCATCGGGAACACATGTTGCAGAGAACGGCAAATGGCTCGCTGATACTATCAAAAAAAATGCACTGCCTGGATTCAAAACGGACATCATCGCACACAGCATGGGAGGAATTGTTGCGCGTTCCGCAATTCAACAATTCGGCTTGTCACCCTATATCGAACGACTCATTACACTAGGGTCGCCACACGAGGGGGGAAGACTCGACGACTACACAGCGTATATCAGTGATCGAAAAATCGTTGCGGGTTGGGTGGGGAAGGGACTCCCAGGTCTTGCCGATATCCTCGGTGGAAGCACATTTCTCAATGACCCAAAAACCGGCTTGAATGCGATCTTTTCATTCAGTAAGATCGCGTCGACAGAGCTCTACCCTTTTGTTGCGAAAAAAGACGCAGTAAGTGACAACGACGGTCTCGTCAAAGAAACAAGTGCTGCTCCACCGTATCTCGTTGCAACGCCGAAACATACGGAAACATTCATTAACGTCGAACACTCCGAACTTTACTCGCAATCACTGACAAATAAAGTCATCTTCAAAATCCGCGAGAAGGTGAGGGATAAGCTCAACTCCGCACCCGTCACCGACGCGGGGCAAAACAAAACGACCGCACTCTCATCAACAGGAACGAACAATCCAACCATCACGCTCGACGGATCGGGAAGTAGCGATGCCGACCCTGGTGAAAAGCTCTTCTACGCATGGACGCAAACCGGCGGACCGAGTGTCACAATCACAAACGCAACGGGCGCTGTAGCGAACATTACCCCGACACAAGCGGGCGTCTACACGTTCGAACTCACCGTAAGCGACTCGCTCAAAACCAGCACCGACACCGTCACCATCACCGTGAATCCTCCACCATTCTACACCGCAACGATCGTCCTTACTGACGACGCATACATCGAATCGACGTACACGAAACAGCTGAACAACTACGGGGGGCTCGATACACTCATTGCGGGACTCACGGGATCAAACAGCATATGGACGTACCAGACGTTCCTTCGCTTCGAGGTCAAAAGCGCGATCCCCGCGGGAGCAACAATCCTTTCCGCAACACTCACGTGCACAAGCACAACACAATGGAGTAACGGTGCATCTATCAACTGCTACGATGCAAATACGACATGGAGCGAACATTTCCTCACATGGAATTCGTACTACGGTACTGCTTTCCAAGGCGTTCCCGGACCACGTATCGGGTCGTTGACGTTTATTGGAATAATCGGCACGTTCGACGCAACGTCCTATTTTCAAACACAAGCCGCAACGGGAATCACGGCAGGAACCGCATTCTCGTTCGCCTTCGACCAAACAATATCCATTGCTTCAAAAGAGCGGATGCCATCCACGCCATCAATGCTCACAATTAAATTGAAGTAATACTACTGCTCTCTACGCTACGGCGCGGAGAGCTTTTTTCTTGTGCAAAACAAATTGTCTCAAAATGTCCGATCGGACAAAAATAGATAATTTCGTTTGTGAGTAAGCAAAACCAAAAACTCCGAGCACATGCCCGGAGCTTATTTTATGGTACCCCCTCGACTTCGCTCGGGGAATAATATTTCTAGAACCGGGGACGACTGCCGCCTGATCCACCACGCGAGCCGCCACGACCGCCGCCGCCGAAACTTCGTTGCGGAGGACGACCACCACCAAATCCTGCGTGCGGTGCGCTGTCGCCACCCGTTGGTGCGGGCGGATAGTCTTTATAGTCCGTTTGTTTGAGTGACAAGTTGATCCTGCCCATATCATCAATCTCCATAACCTTGACCGGAATCATTTGTCCGATTTTCACAATATCCTCCACTTGATTGACCCGATACGGCGCGAGCTCTGAAATATGCACGAGTCCTTCTTGCCGTGGCAAAATTTCTACAAACGCACCGAAGTTCATGATACGCGTTACCTTCCCTTGAAACGTTTCACCCGCAACCACTTCACGTGTGAGTCGCTTCACCCATTCCACCGCCTCTTGCGCTTTCGCGGCATTGGTCGATGTGATATAGACCATCCCATCATCTTCCACATCCATATCCACACCAGTCTTATCAATAATTTCATTGATCATTTTTCCGCCGGGACCGATCACATTCCGAATCATCTCCGGCTTAATGCGTAGCGACACAATCCGCGGTGCGTATTGCGATAGCTCGACGCGTGGCGTTGCAATGACTTTATTCATCACATCAAGAATTTCCATGCGCGCCGTCTTCCCTTGCGTCAATGTTTTTTCGACGATCTCCATGGAAATCCCATGCGTCTTTGTGTCCATCTGAATCGCCGTAATTCCCGAAGCCGACCCTGCAATTTTGAAATCCATACCACCCTTTCCATCTT
>JAUSHC010000076.1 GCA_030648795.1 bacterium
CCTATAACCTATAACCTAAAAATCATATGGCAGACGAAGAAAAAAATGTAGTAGAAGTTCCCGAGAAGTTCAAAGCACTCGTGGAATCCGTTGAGAAGCTTTCCGTCCTCGAATTGGCGGAATTAGTGAAGGTTCTTGAGGGAAAGTTTGGTGTGTCAGCCGCCGCCCCCATGATGGCGATGGCACCAGGAGCAGCAGCAGGAGCTGCACCAGCCGCAGAAGAGAAGACAGCGTTTAATGTCGAGCTCACTGAAGCGGGTCCAAACAAAATCTCTGTCATTAAGGTTGTACGCGAAGTAACCCAGAAGGGTTTGAAGGACGCGAAAGACCTCGTTGACGGCGCACCGAAAGTGATTAAGGAGAATGCCACAAAGGAAGAGGCGGAAACAATCAAGAAGAAAATTGAAGAGGCGGGCGGAAAAGCGACGTTGAAATAACATCAGCACAAAAAAATCCTTCGACCGCGGTCGGGGGATTTTTTGTTGAAGAAAATAAAAAGCTTTAAGGTTTTATGCCGAACGAAGCGAAAGGGGATGCGCCGGAGTGCGCCGACCCCCTACTTCTCGTACTCAAGCGCTAGCAACTTTGTTTTGGTGAGTAAAAGTATCTGTCCCGTCTTTTCATTCACTGAAAAGTCGCGGATGTCGTCTGCGGGCAGGGGATATTGCGCGATAAGTTTTCCCGTATCTTTTTCAACAGCGAGTACCCGTTTTCCCGCTTCGTCGAGCAGCCAAAGTTTGTTGCTGCCATTTTGCGCGATGACCGATCGAATCGAGAGCGCGGGCGGATCAAAAGTATCCAGTTTCCAATTCGTTTGTTTTCCTTGCAATAAGCGAATAACTTCATTCTGTTTTGCAATCCAGAGCGCGCCGTCAATCGCGAATGCGCGAGTACCCGAGAGATCAAGTGGTGTTTTAAGCCAGCTTGTCCCTTTTCCAAACCCGCCGTCTTTTTTATCGTGCCGCCAAATTTGATTATGCGCGAGATCGACAAGGTAGAGACGCTTGTTATACATGCCGATGCCATCGATGGTGGTGCCCGATGCTCCGAAGGTGATATCGCTTTGTGCTATGGATTGTTTTGCAAGATTTACGCCCGCGATGCCCGATGCATCAAATACAATGTAGAGAATCGGATCCTTTTCTTCCGGCGCAAGATGTTTTATTGCACGCACATCGACACCGGAAGCGTCGAGCGTGAGTGCTTGTTTATTGTCCAAGTTCACTTTATAGAGAAGCGGGCGAGATCCATGAGCAACATAGGCGTTGTTGTCGATGATGGTGAGCGCTTGCACCTCTACCGCCGGATCGAGCTCGAGAAAATCTTTGACAACATCAACGCGGGAAAGAGGAAGTACATGCTGCAGTTTTGCAAGATGCTGCTCTATTTCTTTTTTGAGTTCATTTTGGGTTTCTTGTTCAGCTTTCGATTTTCGAGGTAGCGTGGTGACGAGTTGTAATGCTTCGCTGTAAATTGACTTTGTGCGTTCTTCGTCTTTAAAAAGGAGGCTCGCTTCGGCGGTGGCAATGCGCTCTTTGATGAGCGAGATATTTTTTTCGTATTCCTGAAGCGCGAGCGAGCGTGATCGTTGCATGGTAAGCGTAACGGTACTTACGAGTACAACAATCGCTAAAATTCCCGCGGCAATAACGAGTACGCGTTGCCGAAGCCCAAGTCCGGTAAAACGATGCTTCCCTTTTTGCAGTAATGGTGCCATCCCTTCTTTTGATTGTTCTTTCAAGCGAGTGAACGCGTTTTGCCAGCCACTGCGCTCGCGTACAAGGTCTTTTATAATAGAGTAACAGGTAACCAAAAAACGTTTACAGAAAACAAACGCGCGTCCGATGATGCGTAGTATTGCAAGAAGACCGCGAAGTACGCGTAACGCCGCTTCACTCCGTGGTGCGGAAGAGGGGATGCGTAAGAGTTTTCGTATACCCATCTCCACAAATTGTAAGATGGTTTTTGCGTGCTTAACTGTCGTACGTAAGAGTGATGGGGCGAGGTATCGTCGCGTATCGTCTTCTGTTGTTTGCAGTGTTGTTAATGATTCTTTCGCGCTTTCACGTAGCGGTGCTTCATGGGGGGGCGCAAGACGCAGAAGGAGGGAAAGAACTCCTACAGTATTTTTTTCGCCTCCCTTGATCATTGTTTTGATTTGCTCTACAGCGCGGGGTGGAGGAAGCGATGCAACTATTTTTTGCAGTCGTTCTTTTGTGCTGTAATCAAAAAGACTGCTTGTGGCAAACAAGACGACGTCACTTGTGCGTAACCCTCCCGAAACGACGTGTGAGAAGATGCGCGTGATGGGGGGAGATTTTGCCTCTGAAGCGCCGTCTGTTGTTGTGAGAAGGTCAATAAAATGTTGATCGTGCGCAATGTTTTGATGCAAGAGGTAGACGCGAAAATCCCCGAGGTGTGTAAAAGTGAGCGCTTTTCCGCGAATGACGCCAATAACCGCGTGAAACCGTTTGAGATTTAAGAATATCTGTTCGTTCTCGATCAGCTGTGCGAGCGTGGTATTCAATGATTGCAGCGTTTCTTCGAACAGATCCTCCGGTTGTTGTGTGGAAATGTCGGGATCGTAGTAACGGCTTTGGAGCTCTTCCGTGATGCTATCAAGGATCTCTTCGTTTCGATGATGATAGTAGTCAATAACAAAGCAGCCAAAAAGAAGACCGCGAGTTGCTTCTTCTTCCGGCGTTGTTTCCGCGGTAAACACGCGAAAAGTGGCAGATCGCTTCTCGCGAGGCGGAACAATGATGTGGGCAATTTGACGCACCATACTGCTCTTGAGTATACTAAAAAACATCCACAATAGACAATACCATGCCCCGTTAGAAGTTTTTCGAAAGATATAACGAGGGTAATGATACAAAAAGAACACTATTCATTTCGTAATCGTCTGTCGTGTAAAACAGACTTCTAACGGGGCATGCTTGAACAACTTTTTGGTTCACGGGCAAGAGTCCTTCTTTTACGCCTTTTCCTCGATTATCCCGAGAAGGCGTTTTATGTTCGTGAGCTTGCGCGCACTTTAGGGGTGCAGCTCAATTCGATCCGTCGCGAGCTTGAAAATTTGGAAATCTTCGGTTTTTTGAAAGTTGTTCCAACCGCTGAAAAAGATGGCGATGGGGAAATGCAGAAGAAGTACTATGTCATGAACACCGATTTTATCCTGTACCCGGAACTGCGCGCCTTGTTTTTGAAAGCTCGGCTTTTGATCGAAAAGGATTTGGTGAAGAAATTGCAAGAAATCGGGCGGATTCAATTTCTCGCATTGACCGGAATGTTTGTTGGACTCACGGAATGGCCAACCGATATTTTTATTGTCGGGAGTGCCAATCGAAGAAAAATTCGTTCGCTCATTCATCGTTTTGAGAAAGAACTGCACCAGCAAATTAATTATACGATCATGACAAAGCCGGAATTCAAATACCGCCGCGAGATCACGGATCGGTTTATTTTCAATGTTTTGGAGAACAAGAAGATCGTTATCATTGATAAAATTTTTTCGCAAGATAATCCATGATACTTTTTTTGGATACAACAACCGATATGCTCTGCGTCGCCCTTTGCTCTCACAAGGGGCGAATTTTACGTCGGAAAATATTTGAGCGGAAAGAGCAGGGAGGGAATAAAACATTCCGTGCCATCGTTGCGCTTCTTGGAAAGAATGAACCGGAGGGGATCATTGTGGCTACGGGAGCGGGAAGGTTTTCAGGAATTCGGCATGGAGTGACGATTGCCAATACGCTTTCGTTCGCGTGGGGGATTCGCGCGGTGGGGATCAAGAAAAATTTAGACGAAGATACAACAACAATGATCATACGCGGCATCCCATTGCTCGCTCGCGTACGGCCCATGACATTCGTTTTGCCTTCATACGACAGAGAACCGAGCATTACGGTGTCATAGCCACATCGTGCTTTTAGTTTGACAGAATGGCCCCTTTGGGGTCTTTTTTATTGTGGTTGACTGGTGTGCTATGGTGGGGTATAATGATATCGTAGTGGATAAAAGTGGATAAAAGTGGGGATAACTGCTTTTGCCTGTGAGCAAGTACGCGAGCAGTTGCAAAAGCGTTACCGAGCACTCAATAGCATGAATAGTACAACGATGAAGCAAGAATATTCGATGGTGAAAGCAAATAGTGTCTAGAATACCATTGAGTGCTCGGTGCTCCGTATGTAACAAATTTCCTTCTCCGCCGGCTGGCGGATCGTAAATTCTAACAACACTCGCATGTTTCTTGGCGAATACCAACACACGATTGATGAGAAGGGGCGCATGGCCGTGCCGGTCAAATTTCGGCATGACGTCGAATCTGGTGCAGTGGTTACCCGTGGCATTGATAAGTGCCTTTTTTTATTGCCAAAAGCAGAGTGGGAGAAGCTTGCTGAAAAAATTGTGAACCTTCCCTCGGGACAGGCGAATAGTCGTACATTCTCGAGACATATGTTTGCGAACGCGATGGATGTGGAGCTGGATAAACAGGGTCGGGTTATTCTTCCGGACTATCTTCGGGAGTATGCGGGAGTCAAGAAGAATGTTGTGGTGGCGGGGCTCTATAATCGTATCGAGATCTGGGACGCAGGCACATGGGAGAAGTATAAAGAAACAACGGAAAAGGG
>JAUSHC010000091.1 GCA_030648795.1 bacterium
TTGAAGAAGATCTTCCCGCGACGCAAGATCATTATCAATTAGCTCGTGAGCAATCAGCTTCGCGTTCGTCATTCCTTCGGGGGAGCGATCTCTCGAGGGATTTTTTTTATTATCCTTAATTCTCCCCCTTAGGATAAGGGGGATGAAAGGGGGTTACACATCGTCGTACATTATAACTCCCCTCACCCCTTCACCGCCACGATTATTCTTAACTGAAGCGGGACCCCGCCAGAGGCGGTGGCTTATTTTAAGAGGGGGAATCTGTAAATTTATTATTGTCTTACCACAATCATCGCGGAGCGTCCCTTGGTAATTGTTGCCTCTAATCCTGTCCAATTGTGAAGTGCGCGGTCGATCGTCGCGTACGAGTAGCGAAACTGTTTGCCGCGACGGGTGCCGGCGTCGTTCGTGATGAGTTGTTTTGTCGCGTCGTCGTAGCCGATGAAGACGAGCATATGGTACGCCGGGCCCGGTTGAGTGTAGTACGGGTTTTTCAAAAGCCGTCCTGCCATGGGTGCGATGACGATATTCCCGCGAGCAAGTTCGGCGCGGATATCGTCGTGCGTCACGTTATACTCCACACGTGTGTTGAGTTTGTAGAAATCGTGTGCGAGTTTTGCAGTTTGTTCTGCATTCGTGTCTTTGTAGTCACCAACAATTTTGATTTGATAGGCAACAAGCTCGCGGATCATCGTGTCTGCGAGTTTTTGCGTGAGCGGTTTTTTCTGTACCCACGCCGCCGCCATGACGACTGCCGCCTCTTCGCATGCATCCTGATAGGGCTCCTTCCAATTCGCATACGGCGCCTGCGATGTGAATGGTACATCGAGAAGAACTTTTTTTGGCAACGCGCCAGCTTGTGCGATGAAGGGGAGTAACAATAATAGAGTGAGAATAATGCGCATACCCCTATTGTATCACAAAAAAAGAACACGAACTGTTACGCTCATGTTCTCTTTTCAGGGTGCCTATCGAGATTTGAACTCGAACCAGGACCTCCACAGGGTCCTGTGCTAACCATTACACTATAGGCACCATAAGTTTTTCCTTTTCTTCTTTATAGTGATGTATCAGAAAATGGCAATTATGGCAAATCCACATGAGGTTATCGAGGTTGTTGTTCTTTCTATTTTTATCAACGTGGTGTACTGCCAAGATCCTTTTATCTGTTGTCTTGCATCTTTGGCAAATCTGAATTTTATGTCGCAACATTCTATCTCTATAGGTATATTCTCCATCCTTCCAGTTGGGATGGTTTATTCCAATGTAGACTATTGAGTTTCGCCAAATCGTTTGGCATGATTTCCCGCAAAAATATTTTTTACTTTTTGAATGTCGTAGCGCCTTCTTTGTTTTATATGTTTCTTTTTTACAAATGAAGCATTCTACTATTTTTCCATTTTTCTGACTTTTATGCTGACAAACTGTTGAACAATATTTTCCCCATCCTCGTTTTATCCAGTTTGGCTTTGCATAGAATTTATTGTAGCAGATTTTACATTGTATTATGGGCATACCTTAAAAGTATACCAGGCACATTGTCAAAGGGAAAGCGGTTGGCTTCTGTTTTTATCCACAGAGCGGTACTCTAACCTATTGAGCTATACGTTAGGTACCATAAAAATTTACTCATTTTGCCCCGGGAGAGAATTGAACTCCCATCAAAGCCTTAGAAGAGCTCTGCTCTATCCGTTGAGCTACCGGGGCATGTATTCATAACGTATTACGGTATAGTATACCGACTCTCTTGTCAAAATGCACGAGCCGTGATATGATCGCCGCATCATTATTTATTTACGCTTCTTCCAGTGTCGGCAGCCGAAACAGCATGTTTCTCGGCCACACGGAGGATGACGTGACAACCTATGTTAGATAAGAAAAAGAAAGATAAGGTTATTGCGAAGTTTCGGACACACGCGACCGACACCGGTTCTCCGCAGGTGCAAATCGCCATTTTAACCGAAGAGACGAAGGAGCTTGCTGAACACTTAAAGATTCATAAGAAAGATTTTTCTTCACGTCGAGGTCTTTTAAAGAAAGTCGGTGAACGCCGACGGCTTTTGCGGTATCTTGAACGAGAGGACATGAAGGCGTTTGAGAGTATTACAAAGCAATTAAAATTGAAGATTGCGCGACGGCAGATGGAAGAGAGACCGGAAGCAGTCATTGAAGAAGAAGCGGTCCCCGATATTATTGAAGAGCCGGCAGTATAAAATAGTATGATAAAACACAAAGAACAACGCGTTGCAGTATTCGTCGATGTGCAGAACATGTATCACTCGGCGAAGAATTTGTATAACGCGCGTGTGAATTTTAAAGAAGTATTGGCGGCGGCGGTTGCGGAGCGACGGCTTGTGCGAGCGATCGCGTATGTCATTAAATCCGAAGCGCAGGATGAAGCGGGATTTTTCGACGCGCTCGAAAAACAAGGGTTTGAATTAAAAGTGAAGGACCTGCAAGTCTTCATGAGCGGTGCGAAGAAAGCAGATTGGGATGTGGGGATGGCGGTGGACGCGATCAAGATGGCAGACAAGGTGGATGTGGTGGTGCTGGTGACGGGCGATGGCGATTTTGTTCCGCTGGTTGCGTACCTTCGTGAGAATAAAGGGTGTCTTGTTGAATGTGTTGCGTTCCAAAAATCCACATCATCGAAATTCATCGAAGCGGTGGATGATTTTATCGACCTTGGTGCGGATCGTTCTTTTCTTTTAAAACGAAGAGTATAATTTAATGTATTGACGCGTACGAGGGCTCGCCTTCAGACAAACTGCGCCTTACCGCTTGTGTAGGGGGTCGGTGTTTGACGATGAGTTCTCCATCTGCGTCTTTCAAGAGCCATGGAGACGAAACAATTTACGACAGAATGGGCGGGTCGGGAACTTATTATTGAGACCGGCAAGTTAGCCCAACAGACCAATGGCAGCTGCACTGTCCGCTATGGCGGTACGGTGATGTTGGCGACTGCGGTCATGTCAAAAAACATCCGCGATGGCATCGGGTATTTCCCGCTCATGGTGGATTACGAGGAAAAGTTGTACGCAGGGGGAAAGATCAAGGGGTCGCGATTCATTAAGCGTGAGACGCGTCCGTCGGATGATTCGATTTTAACCGCGCGGCTCGTTGATCGATCACTCCGTCCGCTCTTTAACGATGTGATACGAAATGACGTGCAGGTGATTCTGACAACGCTCTCATTTGATAATGAAAATGACACGGACATTGTCGCGCTCGTTGCGGCGTCTGCGGCGCTCACCATTTCCGACATTCCGTGGGATGGTCCGATTGGCGGCATTCGTGTGGGGCGCATTAAGTCTGATGACGGCACAAAGCACGAGTGGGTATTAAACCCCACCTACGATGCGCGCGACAAGAGCGACCTCGACCTTATTGTTGCGGCGACAAAAGAGAAGGTGGTTATGCTTGAAGCGGGCGCAAATGAAGTACCGGAGGATGCGATGACTGAAGCGATCGCTTTTGGGTTAAAGCACGTCGCGCCCGTGATTGCACTTATTGAAAAAATGCAGAAAGCGATTGGTGAACCGAAGAAGGCAATGGAAAAAATTGAAGATGATCCGGAGACACTCAAAGCGAACGAAGAACTGAAAACGAAGATTGATGCCTGGCTCATTAAGAATATCCCTGTAAAATTATTCAACGCAAAAAAAATGTCCAAGACCGAACGCAAAGAAGCGATCGGTGAAATTCATGATGAGTTGGAGCAGTTCTTGCTGGACGAACAGATCAGCAAAGACAAACGCAAAGAAGCGGGAGTTATGTTTGAAAAAGCGATTGAGCGCGCGGTATCACAAGCGATTTTAAACGAAGACAAACGCGTGGATGGTCGGGCGATTACCGAAATCCGTCCGCTCTCTGTTGAAGTTGGGTTACTTCCACGCACACATGGTTCTGCAGTCTTTTCCCGTGGTGACACGCAGGTACTTTCGGTGGTCACACTCGGTGCGCCATCAGACGAACAGATTATTGAAGGATTGGAAGACGAAGAAAAGAAGCGCTACATGCATCACTACAATTTTCCACCGTTCTCCGTCGGTGAAACGTCACCGCTTCGTGGAGCAGGACGTCGCGAGGTAGGACACGGGATGCTCGCAGAAAAAGCGCTTGCAGGGATGCTTCCGGATAAAGAAACA
>JAUSHC010000005.1 GCA_030648795.1 bacterium
TTTCCGCTTCGCGGCGGGGGGTGTGGGGGGAGCCGCAAATAAAAATGATAGGAAATTTTTGGGTTTTGCCCCGCGCGAGCTTGTCGAGCGCGGCCGAGGCGCAAGTGTCATTCGTCAAAATCCTGCGGATTTTGTCCGAAATACATTCGAACTTCGTCCAATACACACCGCCAATTTTCACTTTTTGTGAAATCGTAAGAAACAGCCTCGGCGCAAATTTCCTTAATATTTCCTAAAAAAATACCGAGTAAAACCCTTATTAAATAAGGGTTTTATGTATCTATTTACATATTGCTCTTTCAAGAGCAATATGCTATAGTCATACTATTATGATTACATTCAATCGTTCAATTGAAAATCGCATCATCGCTTTATTGTTCAAAAATAGAATGGTGTCAATTCTTGGATCTCGCCAGTCTGGTAAAACAACCTTAGCAAAAAAATTGATAAAAAAGTACGGGGAAGATGGGGCGTATTACGATTGTGAACTTGCTGAAATTCGCAAGCATTTCATCGTTGGACGACCCGATGTATTACTCCCATTAACACAAGGGAAAAAGATAGTAGTATTTGACGAAGCGCAGACGATTCAAGATATTGGTGCCATCTTAAAAGTATTTCATGATACCTATCCAAAGGTGCAAATTATTGCAACCGGATCATCATCATTTGATTTGGCAAATAAAATAAACGAGCCCATGACGGGGAGAATTTTTGAATTTACGCTGTTGCCGTTGTCTCTTTCGGAAATTAGTGCGTCAAAACATATCACTACTCATGATCTCGAACAGTGTATGTTGTACGGAACCTACCCAGCGATAGTAGCGGAAAATTCATTGGATGCAAAAAAAACGATCTTAAAAAATATTGCCACGCAGTATCTGTATAAAGATGTATTCACTTTTGAAGCAATTAGGAATCCGCGAGTATTTGAAAACCTTATAAAATTACTGGCATTACAAATTGGGTCACTGGTATCACTTAATGAATTGGCAATACAGCTGGGGGTTAGTCGTTCGGTTATACAGCGATACCTAAGACTATTGGAACAATCATTTATTATTCGAATCGTCCATTCGTTTTCCAATAATCCGCGAACGGAACTAAAAAAAGCGTTTAAAGTTTTCTTTCTTGATGTGGGTATTCGCAACGCGTTGGTTGATATTGATTCCCCAATGGCAACGCGAGAGGATAAAGGCGCTATCTTTGAAAACTTTTTTGTTGCTGAACGAATAAAAAAAGGTTCTTTAGAAATTTTTCCACCGGAAATTATGTTTTGGAGAACACGTGCGGGCGCCGAAATTGATGTGATAGAGAAAAATGGTAAAGAGATTTTTGCCTATGAATGCAAATGGAAAGAAAGGGCTGTTGCACCAGCTTCATTTACAACAGCATATCCAAATGCTCACTTTACATCCATTACAACAGAAAATATAGTGGATCAATGTATAAAAAAATGAATACGCACCCGAACGATCCATTGCACGGCAAGACGCTTGAAACGATAATGAAATTCTTGGTCAAACGTTATGGCTGGGAAGAACTCGGCGCTCGCATCAAAATTCATTGCTTTCTGTATGACCCAAGCATCAATTCCAGTCTCACGTTCCTGCGCAAAACTCCTTGGGCGAGAAAAAAAGTAGAATCACTGTACCTCGACGCGATCCGCCTAACCGGCAGCCTGCCTGTCCGGTAGGCAGGACAAGTGCGAGAAACAATAAAATAATGCACAGAAAAAAAATTGACTGCTCGTTAAGTAGTCGATTTTTTGGTATAGTAAAACATTATGGAACATTTAGAACACTCGCAACCGCCCTCCCCTCAAATGGGGTCAGAGGCGACGGATCACAACAGACAAGAAATCTCTGCGGATTTAGAAAGCGTGCTGAAGGAGTTTTTTTATCCCAAGGAAGAAGTTGGTATAAGTTCTTCCGATGACGCAGAGGATACGCAGGCTCTTTTTGATATCTATAGTGAACTACTTCACGACAAAAATTATTTTGAACGAGTGCCATGCACTGTTGATATGCCGGGAGGTGAGACCATGCAAGATTCGGAAGATTCTTTGTATGAATTATTGATGGAGATGATTGCCGGTTATAAAATACTTCTTAGCGATCTCGAACGCGAAGCAGAAAACACTCGTATCGTTCCAAAGCTTCCCGTGATTCGAAAACGATTTGATCGTATACAAGAGATTGCTCGGCGACTTGAGGAGGATCCTCGGTTCCATAAAGTCGCGGAAGAAGTTGAACAGAAGAAATACGAAGAATATCTATCGCATCTCGGGATCACGGAAAAGGAATTAAAAAGCGCGAATCGCGTGCTCGATGTTGGTGCCGGAGATCGTCTTTTTGCCAGCCACTGCTTACGCAAAAAAATTCATTCAGAAGTATATTCGATTGAGCCCTATCTTGAGGATATAGAATCCGAGGGATATCGACGCGTCCTTTGGACACCCGAGATACAAAAACAGATCGACGGACGAACGATTCAGGGGATATCAGAAGAGTTGCCGTTAAAGGACGGAACATTCGACCTCATTCTGATGCACTATTTTCCAAAAAAAACTGTCGAAATGAGTTATGATGAATTGATACGTGTTTTGCGCCCAGACGGAGAAATGCGGCTGTATCCATTTATCTCATCTCTACGTGGAAAAGATAACGCGAAAAAAACAACTTTAAAGCATCTTCGTGCACTTGAAAAATCCGGTCGATGCAAAGTAACCGTTGAACCACTGAAGAAGGAAGAGGCCGATGGTCATGATGGTTGGGAGCGCGTGATTGTTCGGAAGATACAATAATTCGTGAAAAAATCGGCTCTCGCCACGGAGTCGATTTTTTGTTATAGTAAAATCATGCAAAAAATCACCAAAGCGATCATCCCCGTTGCCGGTCTTGGCACACGGTTCCTCCCCGCCACAAAGGCACAACCAAAGGAAATGCTGACGCTGGTCGACAAACCCGTCATTCAATATATTGTCGAGGAAGCGGTTGCCGCGGGCATCGAGAATATCATTATTATCACGAGCCAAACCAAGCGCGCGATCGAAGATCATTTCGATCGCAACTTTGAATTGGAATACCGCCTTGCCAGCACGGGAAAGAAAAAAGAGCTCGAGGAGGTCAAAAAAATCACCAAGCTCGCGAACTTCATTTACATCCGCCAAAAGTCTCCGCGTGGTTGGGGCGACGCGATCCTTGCCGCGCAACCGGTACTGGGCAACGAGCCCTTCGCCTACCTCTCGGGCGACGACATCATCGACGGACGCATCCCCGCGATCAAGCAACTCATCACCGTATTCAACAAATATCACGATGGCGTTATTGGCGTCACGCGCGTTCCAAAGACAGACGTGCAGCACTATGGTATTATTAACGCAGTACCGCTTGGCGATCGTGTCTATGAAATCAAAAATATCGTCGAGAAACCCGATCCGAAAAAAACACCATCACAGCTCGCAGTAACCGGTCGATACATTTTCACGCCGGAGATATTCGACGCGCTACGGCAGGTGCCACTCGACAGCAAGGGCGAACTCGTCGGAACTGCCGGCATCAAACATCTTTTAAAAACCCGACCCTTCTACGCCGTTGAATACGAAGGAACGTATTATGACTGCGGATCAAAGCTCCACTTTCTCGAAGCGACCGTCGCTCTCGCGCTTAAACACAAAGAAGTCGCTTCAGCATTCAAGCAATATTTAAAAAACCTGCAATTCTGAAAAAAAGATTGTCATCCTGAGCGAGCGAAACGAGTCGAAGGATCCCCTGGCTACGTGTATGAGATCCCTCGGCAAGCTCGGGATGACGCATTCCCACAATCTCAATTTATCCTACCTCACAATGCCCACCACTCGATTATTCCGCCACATTCTCTCTCTGACGCTTCTCCTCATTCTTTCCGGCTTCACACTGAAAGCCTGCACCCAACCGCCGAAAGAAGCGATGAAGCCCATAACGCTCACGTGGTGGCGCGTCTTTGACGACACCGGCGCGGTACAGCCCTCAATTGACGCGTTCCGCAGAGACCACCCGACCATCACCGTGAATGTGCGGCGTCTGCGCTTTGAAGAATACGAAGACGAGCTCTTAAACGCGCTCGCGGAAGATCGTGGTCCGGATATTATCTCGCTGCACAACACGTGGATTGGAAAATACAAATCAAAATTGACCCCCATGCCGGCGTCAACGACTCTGCCGTACCAATTTCTGACTGGAACAATCAAAAAAGAAGTGATGACCGAGTTGCGCACGACGCCATCCATTTCGCTTCGGCGTCTTAGAGAAAATTTCCTCGATGTTGTGGCGGATGACGTCATTCAACCGGATTTCGGTGTATCGGGTCAACCACCAAAAGAGCAGGTCTTCGGTCTTCCCCTTTCTGTCGACACCCTCGTCCTCTACTACAACCGCGACTTACTGAATGCCGCCGGTATCCCCGAGGCAGCGCGCACATGGAGCGAGCTCCAAGAACACGTACGAAAACTCACGAAGCTCGACAAAGAAAAAATCCTGCAATCCGGCATCGCGCTTGGTGCTTCGGCGAATATCCCGCGATCAACCGATATCCTTTCGCTCCTCATGATGCAGAACGGCGCGGAAATGGCAGATGAACAAGGCTTCGCAACATTCGACCGCATCCCACCAGGGTTTACGGATCGCAACGTTCCTCCGGGCGAAGAAGCGCTCTCCTTCTTTACGGACTTTGCGAACCCCACAAAAGAGGTGTATACATGGAATAAGACGTTGCCGGATGCACTCGAGTTTTTTGCGAGCGGACGCCTTGGCTATTTCTTGGGCTACTCATACCAATTGCCGTTGATCCGCAGCCGCGCGCCAAAACTGAAGTTCGGCATCACCAAAGTTCCGCAAATTGAATCCACACCCGAAATAAACTTCGCGAATTACTGGGTGGAATCGGTTTCCAAAAAATCAACGCAGGCGAATGCCGCGTGGGCATTCATCCAGTTCATGACGGGGGCAGATCAAGTACGAAATTATCTGACTGCGGCGAAACGCCCCCCGGCACTGCGCGCGCTCATTCCGGAATTCAGCGAAGATCCTGATCTCTCGGCATTCGCAAATCAGTTACTCACCACAAAAAGTTGGTACAAAGGCGTGAATGCCCCTGGTGCGGAGAGGATTCTTGGCACACTTATCGATTCCGTCGCGAGTGGCGACGCCGAACCGCTAAAAGCACTGCAATTTTCGGTGGGGCAAATTAACCAAA
>JAUSHC010000015.1 GCA_030648795.1 bacterium
TCCTTCTACTGCCTCAATAGCACGTCCGGTTGCTCTTGTTGGTGGAAAAAAGACATTGATCATGTGGGGTATTATCGCGCTTGTTGTTCTTGGGGGCGGAGGACTTGCGGCATTTTTACTTATTCCGGGAAAACCGAAGCCAGTATCCGAGCCACAATCGATTGCAACGCCCGAGCCGGTGCCCGAGCCACAGCCGGAACCGGTGCCTGCACCAGTAACAGAGCCGGTGCTTCCACCCGTAGCAGCTGAACCATCGCCGCAACCAACACCCACTATTGATGTTGCTTCTTCGATGGATACAGACAGCGACGGGCTTACCGACGTAGAGGAAGTACTCTATACCACTGATTCTGCAAAGGCAGATATGGATGGCGATGGATATCTCGACGGACAAGAAGTTGTCAATCTCTATAATCCTACGGGGAACGCACCTATTCGCATTGCGGACTCAAAATTGGTGACACGGTATACGAACCCTGTATTTGGCTACACAATCCTTTACCCGACGTCATGGACTGTCCGTGCGCTTGACGACAAGAATCCGCGCGAGGTGTTGTTTACTGCCGCTACGGGAGAATTTATTCAGGTGATTGTTGATGATAATAGTGAGGGATTAACAGCATCGCAATGGTATGCGAAACAATTTCCCGATGTTCTCCCAGAAAGCCTTGAACGCATTTTTTTCGATAATCTTGAGGGTGTGTGGACAAAAGACAAGACGACTGTCTATCTCACAAAGACAACACTTGATACAAGTGGTAAACGACTTTTGTTTGGGATCACCTATAATTATGGGGAGCGGACGAGCGTGAATTTCCGTACAACATTAACAATGATGGTGAAGAGTTTTACGGTGTTATAGTGCCATGCAAGAACTTGTTATACGGAAAGAACAATCATCATGGCGTATTCCGAGCGATCGTCAATGGAGTGCATTGTTATCGCAAGCACGGCGACATATACTATTTCCGAAGCACGTGGTAGTCACGGTGGGTATTGTTGGTGATGCAACGATGAAGCGGTTGAATGGCATGTATCGAGGGAAGCGGAAAACGACCGATGTATTGTCTTTCAACTATACCCCGATAACAAAGCAGGGCGTTGTTACGGGGCAAGCCCCGCAGCCAAAGCAGGGCGTTGGCACGGGACGGGCAAAAACAAAAATACAAACAAATCGCTTAGAAGGGGATATCATCATTTGTTTTCCGCAAGCACGGCGACAAGCGCGTGCGATTGGCAATACGATTTCGGAAGAACTTTTCTTTCTTTTCGTGCACGGGCTTTTGCATCTTTTCGGGTATGATCATGAGAAGAGTCGTGCGGAAGAGCGAAGAATGTTCGCATTGCAAGATCTAATACTGGGAAGAAAAAAATAACATGTTTAGTCATTTTCGTCTTTTGCAAAGTTTCCGTTACGCGCTTCGCGGGCTTATTATGGTCTGGCGTGAGGAACAAAATTTTCGCGTGCAATCGTTCTCGGCAGTTGCCGCTTTCGCGCTTGCATGGTATTTTCATATTACACGCACGGAGTGGTTCTTTCTTGTTCTTGTCTCACTCATTGTTCTCGTGTTAGAATTACTGAATACAATTTTTGAACGGTTTACTGATTTTTTCTCGCCAAGGCTACAGCACATTGCGGCGACAATAAAGGATGTGATGGCGGCAGCGGTGCTTATGGCATCGCTCGGCGCATTCGTTATCGGAGTTTTAATCTTCTGGCCGTACATTTTCCGGAATTAGGAATTAGGAATTAGGAATTAGGAATTAGGATCTTTTACTCGTCCCCTGATTCATGATTCATTATTCATAATTCCAAGAAAATGGCTCGCGACGTCATCATTGCTGGTATCGATATTGGTTCAACGGCGATTCGTATTGCTGTTGGACAAAAATTGGCAGAGAATCGTTTGCATATTATTGGTGTTGCCGAAGCTTCTTCCGAGGGCGTGGCAAAGGGCGTCGTCACCTCGATTGATGATGCCGTTTCTGTTCTTTCACAGTGTATAGAAAAAGCGGAACGTCTTTCCGGAGTGCCGATTGATCGAGCGTATGTCAGTATCGGCGGGAATCGTATTACGGTGCAAAAATCTCGCGGGGTTGTCGCCGTTTCAAAAGCAGATGGAGAGATTCGAGAAGATGACGTCGAGCGTGTTATCGAAGCGGCGGAGGCGGTTGCGACTCCTCCGAATTATGAAATTTTACATGTCATCCCACGGAGCTTTACGGTCGATGGACAGGGTGGGGTGAAGGATCCCATCGGCATGACCGGCGTTCGGTTGGAAGTTGAGGCGCAAATCATTCACGCGCTTTCATCGCACGTGAAGAACATTACAAAAACTGTCTATAGAACAGGCGTTGATATTGAAGATTTGGTTTTAGCGCCCCTCGCCGCCGCGGAAGCGGTGCTTACAAAGCGGCAGCGTGACCTGGGAGTTGTTCTCGTTCTTCTTGGTGGAGCAACAACCGGTATGCTCGTTTTGGAAGAAGGGGATGTATTACATACGGCGATCCTTCCTTTGGGGAGTGGACATATTACCGCGGACCTTGCTATTGGGCTTCGCACCTCTATTGACGTTGCAGAGCGCATCAAGGTAGAATATGGAACAGCAATCCCCAACGATATTGGCAAGAAAGAAGAGGTGCCATGGAAAGAAGTCGGGGGAAGTGAAGAGGGTGCGTTTTCACGGCGACAAACAGCGGAAATCATTGAAGCGCGACTCGAAGAGTTATACGATTTTATTGATAAAGAATTGAAGAAAGTGAATCGGAGCGGGCTTCTTCCGGCGGGGGTCGTTTTGACCGGCGGCGGAGCAAAGCTTTCCGGGATCGTCGAAGTCGCAAAGCGTAAATTGCGTTTGCCCGCGACTATTGGAAAGCCGCAAGGGTTGACCACGGCGATTGAGAAAATTCATGATCCGGCATTTGCGGTTTCGGTTGGACTCGTTCTTTGGGGAAAGGGAATCGATGATCGAACACCACCAACACTTATTGGACGGATTACGAGTGGGAGGATGGTGATCGGACAGATGCGCGATTGGTTCAAATCGTTGCTTCCGTGATTCAAAAAACCGAACAATAAATTTGTTCACTTATTAATTTCATATGGAAGTGAAACCTTCTATCGAAACATTTGCAAAAATAAAAGTCGTGGGCGTTGGCGGGTCCGGTGGTTCGACCGTCAATCACATGGTGCGATCAAAAATTCGTGGCGTTGAATTTATCGCCGTGAATACGGATGCGCAAGCGTTGCATCATAGTCTTGCGAGCGTGAAGTTGCATATTGGCAAATCGACCACGCGAGGCTTGGGTGCGGGCATGGATCCGGAGATGGGAAGAAAAGCTGCTGATGAAAATCAGAACGAAATTCGTGAAGCACTCAAAGGATCGGATATGGTGTTTGTGACCTGCGGTCTTGGCGGAGGGACGGGGACGGGCGCATCGCCGCTTGTCGCGGAGATTGGTCGTGATTCGGGAGCACTCACCGTGGCAGTCGTCACCAAACCTTTTTCATTTGAAGGAACACAACGCCGCGCGCTCTCGGATCGCGGATTGAAGGAGCTTACTGAAAAGGTGGATACCATCATTACGATTCCGAATGATCGTATTTTGGAAATCGTCGATAAGAAGATGTCGCTTGTTGAGGCGTTTTCTGTCGTGAATGATGTGTTGCGACAAGGAGTGCAAGGTATTGCGGAACTTATTACTGTCCCGGGGCTTACCAATGTTGACTTTGCCGATGTAAAAGCGATTATGCGCGATGCGGGTTCGGCGCTTATGGGTATTGGAGAGGGGACGGGCGAGAACAGGGCGATCGATGCGGCAAAAGCGGCGATCAACAGTCCGCTTCTTGAGCTTTCCATTGAAGGCGCGAAAGGAATTCTCTTTAATATAATCGCAGGGCCGGATTTGAAGATGCATGAACTCGCTGATGCTGCAAAAGTCATTACCGCGCAAGCGGATCCGAACGCGAAGATTATCTATGGAACGGTGATCGACGAGAATATGAAGGATGCGGTTCGCATTACTGTGATTGCCACAGGCTTTGGAGAAGAAGGGAAAGCACCTCCTATGCGCAGTGAAGCAAGTTATCGTCCTAATCTCTTTATGAGAAAGGCTGAAAAACCGCAAGCAGGAACGCAGAAAACCGCGCAAGAGAAACAAACGAAAGAAAAGGAAGAGGTAGAGGAAGAAGACGCGGCGGAGCTTGATATCCCTGCATTTATTCGAAAGAAGATGGGTTGAGACCGCATAAAATTGCATACTGTCACACAAACAAAGTCCGCCAAAGGCGGACTTTTCGTTTGGTGACGCTTCGCGCTTGGCGTTCGCATCGGTGTTCGCTCGTCCTACTATCAGTAGGAGTCGCTCACATCCTCGCTCCACGCCGTCGCACTATGCAGTTTTCTGCTAGTCTCTATCATTTTCTTTCTTTCCACAGATTCGTACCCATCTTTTCCTCTTCCATGTCTTGCAATTGTTCTATACGATAATAGATGAGATCCCTCGACCGGCTCGGGATGACACTTACGCGTCACTTTTCCACAGATTTTTTTTGAAAGGTGTTTTCAGTGAAGATATTTTTATTTTTCCCTTTAAATTGCATATGTTGATCGATACTAGATCTAGTGGTATAATGGGAGTGTTGACCACTAGAAGTAGTATTTTGAAGCAGAGGCCATCTAAAAATTAGCTTCCGTGGTATTCGAGAGACTTTTCGAGCGAACCCGCCGCCGCAGACTTGAGGCATATCGAGATATGTCGAGAGTCGAGAAGGCGGGTACAGCCGAAAAGGCGCCGAAGAACATGGAAGAAAATGGCCCATTGGTAATTTTTAGATGTCCTCACAATGAAATGTCCTCTGTGCAGCGCGAAAGACAGTAGAGTGCTCGATTCGCGTATTACGGGCGATGGTCTTTCTATCCGTCGTCGTCGAGAATGCATCCGATGTCATTTTCGCTTCTCAACGCTTGAGGATGTGCAACTCCTCGATTTAATGGTGTTAAAGCGTAATGGGCGACGAGAGCCATATAATCGGGAAAAACTTATTCGTGGTCTTGCGAAGGCGTTGGAAAAGCGCCCAATAACACAGGAGCAGTTAAAAACACTCGTTCGCACGATCGAAGTTGACTTGCAACGCAAACGTGGGCAAGAAATTACCTCTCGGGATGTGGGAGAGATGGTGATGCGGCGCTTGGAGAAGTTCGATCACGTTGCGTATATCCGTTTTGCATCCGTCTACCGCCAATTTGAAGATGTGCGGACATTCCAGAAAGAATTAGCGCGTCTTTTATCAACAACGAAACAGTCTAAAAAACCAAAGAAGAAATAGCCATTTTTATGTCGGCAACGATCTCGACCTCTCAAACCAAGACGACGGAGTACGAGTCTCAAGGATACGTGGTAAACATCCGCGAGCAAAAGCCAGTGACCAAAGAGCAAATTTACGCCGATGGGAGAGAGCTTGGTTTTGCCGACAACGCCATCCGCGTGATGGAGAAGCGTTATCTTATCCGCAATGAAGAGGGGCAGTTAATTGAAACCCCAAAAACGATGTTTCGCCGCGTTGCTCGCGCATTAGCAGAAGTGGAGCGCAGATATAATGCAAGCGATGCACAAGTAAAAGATTGGGAAGAGAAGTTTTATACGGTACTCTCGCATTTTGAATTTACGCCCGCTGGTCGCACGGTGACGAATGCCGGTGCGCCGACCCGTGTTATCGCGAGCTGTATCGTTTTGCACTTTAAAGACAGCATGGACGGTATTTTCTCGCGCTTGCGTGATGCTTCGCTTTTGCAGCAGGCAGGATCGGGCTTGGGGTTCGCCTGGCATCTGCTTCGCCCTGCGGGTACCGTCACCGTTGCATCGCGCGGCATGGCGTCGGGTCCGGTGTCATTTTTACATGCATACAACACCGCGTTTGGGGTTATCAAACAGCAGGGGCGCCACGGTGCGAACATGGGTGTCATGCGTGTGGATCACCCGGATATTCTTGAGTTTATTGATTGCAAGCGTAAAGAAGGTGAGATAGTCAATTTCAATATTTCGGTTGGTATGACGGATGAGTTCATGAAAGCCGTCAAAGCGAATACGAAAGAGCCGTGGCTGTGCGAATGGAAGGGGACAAAGATGAAGCCGCGGATCATCAAACGCAACAGCCGCGGCGCCTATGTGTCGCATGAAGAAGTGACGATGACTGCACGCCAGCTCATGGATCGTATTGTTGAATCCGCATGGACGAACGGCGAGCCGGGGGTACTTTTTCCAGACACCGCAAACCGTACAAATCCGGTGCCGCACTTGGGGCGTCTTGAAGCGACCAATCCCTGTGGCGAGCAGTGGTTGCATGACAACGATGTCTGCAACTTGGGTTCCATCAACTTGGCGCAATTTGCAAAAGACGGGAAGCTCGATGAAGCACGACTTCGTGAAGTCGCACGTCTTTCAACGCGCATGCTCGACAATGTTGTTGATATTTCGGATTTTCCGGTGGAGAGCGTGAACAAACAGGCGCGGGAGAATCGTCGTATTGGTTTGGGGATTATGGGATTTGCTGATCTCCTTTTTCAGTTGCATGTGCCGTACAACAGCGCCGAAGGACTTGCCATGGCGGAGCACGTGATGGGTATTGTAAACGAAGAAGCGCACAACGAATCAGAAACAGCGGCAAACCAGAAAGGAAAATTTGCAAGCTGGGAGAAGAGCGTCTTTGGACCCACGGGAAAGAATCGTCCTCAACGGAATACCGCGCTCACCACTGTGGCGCCGACGGGTTCCATTTCCATGTTGCTTGACTGTTCATCCGGCGTGGAGCCATTTTTCGCTCTTGCGTACTTTAAAGAAAATATCATGGGTGGGGATTCGCTTACGTACTTCAATAAATATCTTGAAGCGGAATTGAAACGCATTGGACTGCACTCGGAGGAGCTGGTGAAAGACGTGATCGACAAGGGGTCTATTCAGCATCGGACGGATTTGCCGGAAGAAGTGCGCCGTACATTTGTGACAGCGATGGATATTTCCGCGGAGGATCACATTCGTATGCAAGCGGCGTTCCAAAAGCATGTAGACAATTCCATTTCAAAGACGATCAATTTCAAAAACAGTGCCACACGTGAGGATGTGTTGAATGGCTACATCATGGCGTGGGAGCTCGGGTGCAAGGGTGGAACGATGTATCGCGATGGGTCACGGCAAGAACAGGTGCTTTCCGTGAAGTCACAAAAATCCGGCGAAGCCGGACCGAATCAGGCTTCGCGTGACGGCTCCGCCGGGGAAAAGTCCAAGATTGCGGGAACGATCGCGGCAAAGACTGCAACTGCGGAAGTGCCTCCCGCATCATATACATTAAAAGCGCGCCCTCGCCCGAATCGAACGTTTGGCGCAACGTATGAAGTGAAGACGGGGTATGGGGATCTCTACGTGACAATCAATAGCGACGCGGAAGGAAAGCCGTTTGAAGTATTTGCAACGATTGGGAAAACGGGTGGCGTCTTTGCGGCAAAGTCTGAAGCGATTTGTCGACTCATCTCACTTGCATTGCGTTCGGGGATCGATATCAAAGCGATCATCAAACAGTTGAAAGGAATTCGTGGCCCCATGCCCATGTGGACGAAGAAAGGAATGGTGCTTTCGATTCCGGATGCGATTGCGCAGATCATGGACGAGCATATGAAAGAAGGGCAGATGCAGTTGTTTCATGGAAAGAAAGAGCAAGCAGCGATTGAAGCGCCCGTTGTTCTTGAAATGCCGGTGCACGTGAAGCAACCGTCGAATGCGTCTATCGCTGATCTTGGTGTTTCTCCCGTCTGTCCGGACTGCGCGAATATTTTGGTAATGGCGGAGGGGTGTATGAGTTGCAAGGCGTGCGGCTTCTCCCGCTGCGGGTAGTTGAGACCGCATAAAATTGCACACTGTCACACAAACAAAAGTCGGGCAAAGCCCGGCTTTTCGTTTGGTGACGCTCCGCGCTTGGCGTTCGCTCCGATGTTCGCTCGTCCTACCATAGGTAGGAGTCGCTCACTTCTCACTCCACGCCGTCGCATTGTGCATTTTTCTGCTAGTCTCGTTTTACGCCTCGCTCGCATCCTCAGTCCAGACCTTCGTATCTCATCAATTTTTTGAACCCTATTTATTGTCCGAGCGTAGTCGAGGACGTTCCTCTCGCCGTCATTGCGCCTGCCCGCCTTTGGCGGGAGGAGCAGAATGCGACGAAGTCACCGCCTCGGGCGGGATCCCGCCAACGGCGGGACAATCTCAAAACAAAAACCTCGGTTGCTGGGGCATGCCCCGTAATAACTCCGCCAGCCGGCGGATTTGTTACGGGGTCTTTTGGTTTTGACCTCGGTGATGTACCCCTTGAAGAATAAAAATATATGTTGTACTCTATTCTTTACACCACAAGACTTCGGAAAGGAGACTTGGTATGCCGTTTGTCGATAGCGACCGTGGGGTAAAAGAAATAGCGCTCGTTCCCCTCACGCGAGAAGCGATCGAGGAGAAGAGTCGTCGTCAAATCTGGGGATGGATCGTACCGTATTGGGAAGAGAAAGGAGGCCCACTCGTAGGTCTCTGCCTCTTTCCAAGGAGACACGACGAGTACTTTACCCATCCGACGCTTTTCAGCGAATTCCCCGTCGACAAGAAGACGGGACCGAATGTGGAAATCGTCCTCAATGAGGACGGAAAACTCTACATGTATCGCTGTTACGATGCGCGCTGGTATCGCTACTCCAATTGGGAACGAGTAGCAGACCCCGCGCCTGTTCCGACAGCGGATGCTTCGAAGACTTGATTGAGAGGTCAATTCGATCTCTTCACCCCGCCCCAGGGCAATTAACTGGTGCGGGATTTTTTTATTTTTGTCGCCAGAATCTCGGAAGGAGTGAATGGCGTTTACAAAAATAACCCGCGCGCCGTCGCCATAGCGGCTTTGGCGCGTCGGCGACCGAGTTGTGCGCCTGCTGGCGCCGAGCCCGAAGGGCGGAGGTATTCGTCAGACCGAGAGGCGGGTATTTTAATAATCCTCCCTTTTGCGCTATGATGGTTGCATACCATTAATCTTTTTTCGGTATGTTATTCAGCAAACAAGTTCAAACAATCGGAACGGAGAATGCGTTTAAAGTCGGTGCGCACATTACCGCGGTGGAGAAGACGGGAAAGAAAGTGATCAAATGTAATATCGGCGAGCCGGATTTTCCGACACCCGTGCACATCCGCGAGGAAGTGAAAAAGCATCTTGACCTCGATCACACGCACTACTGCGACCCGCAGGGCATTCCGCCACTTCGTGAAGCGATCGCACGACACATTGCACACACGCGCAACATCGAAGTGACCGCCGATCGTGTCGTCGTTTTTCCCGGCGCAAAGCCGCCGATTGGTTTATCGGTACAGGCGTACGTGAACCCCGGCGAGGAAGTCATCTATCCGTCACCCGGTTTTCCTATTTATGAATCGTTCGCCGTGTACTGCGGCGCAAAGCCCGTGCCACTGCATTTGGATGAGGCAAAAGATTTTTCGTTTGACGGAGAGGATATTGAACGACTCATCACACCGAAGACGAAGCTTATCTTTTTGAATTTCCCGTCGAATCCCACGGGTGGCGTGGCGACAAAAGAACAAATCGAACGCATTGCAAAAGTTATCCAAGAAAAATGTTCGCCCGACGTGCGCGTGTATTCCGATGAGGTGTACGAAGACATTGTGTTTGACGGTTTCGCTCATTATTCGATCGCATCCGTGCCAGGGATGGAAAAGCGCACGATCATCGCAACGGGCGCGTCGAAGAGCTACTCGTGGACGGGCGGGCGCTTGGGGTGGGCGGTCTTCCCGACAGTGGAAGAAGCGCAGATGTTCAAGACGCTGAACATCAATTATTTTTCGTGCGTGCCTCCGTATAGCCAGTACGGTGCGATTGCGGCGCTTGAGTCGCCGGAAAGCATAAAATCAATTGCGACAATGCTTAGCGCATTTCAAGAGCGGCGCGATATCGTCGTTGCGGGCCTCAATGCAATTTCCGGCATTCATTGTTGCAAACCGCAAGGCGCGTTTTATGTGTTTCCGAATATCGGCGGTGTGTGCGAATCGCTTGGTGCCGTTGCCGCGTATACTGCACTATCCACGGAAAAAAGAGTGAAGACGAGCCCCTCGACGCTCTTCCAAATGTTTTTACTTTATCGTTATCAGGTGGCGGTGATGGATCGGAAATCGTTTGGTCTTATTGGAACGGAAGGGAAGCATTTTTTGCGGCTTTCTATTGCTACGGGCACTGACGATCTCAAAGAAGCTGTAAAGCGGATTGGACTCGCGGCGCAAGATGCAAAAGGGTTTCAGGAATTTCTAAAAGAAGGTCCGTTATACTGAGTCTATAAAGTGTAAGAATCCGTCGCGTTGTTTATAGTTCTGTCGGATAAAAGTAGTTGGTGAGTTGTTCCATTGGTGTGCGATTGTCGATGCCTTTGTGCGGTTTCACGGTGTTGTACCAGTTTACGAAGCGAATAAGTTCTTGTTTCCGATGGGCACGACTGTTGAATTGAGTCTTGGTATGCCACATTTCCATTAATGTCCGGATGACTCGTTCCGCTTTACCGTTCGTCTGTGGAGTTTTGACCTTGGTAAATCGTTGTTCGATTGTTGCGAGCGTACAGGCAGTCATGAACGCGTGGTGGTCGGGATCGCCTTTGTACTCCTTTCCGTTGTCAGTATACCACTGCTCGATCGTGTAGGGACATTCGATGATGACTTGCCTCAGGAATCGTTCTGCGGAATACTGGGTCTTATCGGGAAGGATTGCCGCATAGAGCTCTCGTGAGAAGTCATCAATTGCTACAAACAGGTATTCACGTTGTGCAGTCGGAGTTTCTCCAGTAATGAGTGGCAATCGCTTCGTATCCCCATGCACCATCTCGCCCGGATAGTCCTTGTTGTATCGCCTTGCCTGTGCCTTGAGTCGCTTTTCGAGCTCGGCCTCAATCTTGGATAATCGTTTGAGCCCGTACTCGAGACAGCGAAACCGTTTGTTCGTACTTAAATGAACTGAATAGTCGTTGCCTCTCGCACGATGGATCACTTTGTAAATCGTCGGTGCGGTAACGCTGAATCGGCGGCAGAGGTCGCAAATACGGATCTGTTCCTGCCAATACAGTCGTGCGATTTCCTTTCGCTGCATTTCGGTCAATCGCGTACGTTTATGGATAGTCATAGCCGTTGTTTTAACTCACTGGATTACCCTTTCAGGGTACCCGATGAGTGTAAACAACGCTAGCGAATCTTACA
>JAUSHC010000021.1 GCA_030648795.1 bacterium
GACTACGAAGAAGAATGGAGGGAGTGGTAATCACCGAATTATGAATTAAGAATTAGGAATTATGGAAATCATCCCATAATCCATGATTCATTATTCCTGATTCGCCCGATCAAGATGATTCTGCAAAATGATTGTCGCGGCGATTGCGTCGCGTGAAGCAACGGCATTTTTCTTCTGTCCGTGCGTGCGATTGTCCGCTTCGCGACTTGAAAGACGCTCGTCGATAGTTTCAATGGGAATCACAACTGCATTTCGCGCATCATCAATAAAGTCGAGTACTTTTTGCATCTGTTCGTTTGGGATATTTTTCGATCGCACCTCATTGCTTCGCCGATTTTCATTTAATGCCAACCATGCACCAGTCGCCTTGCTCCGATGCATGGCAAGTGGAATACCCACGAGGAGTTTTCCAATATCTTCCTTCGCAATAAGAATTTTCAACTGATGAAAAATATATATCCGTCCGCGATTTTCCAAAATTCCATACGGCACGGCAACATGCGCTTGCGTATCCCCAAGCGCAAGCCCGATCCTTTTATCTCCATAATCAAGGGATAAAATTTTCATGTACAATACAAGGCGAAGGGGTGACACATTGCGGGGACCCCGCTCGAGTGCCAGCAGCCGCCACGGCGATGCCATCGGAGCGGGGAGCAATGGGGCAGGACCCCGAGCTCTTTTTAAATCTGTGTCAAAATTTGATATCCCGCCGCCGTCACGACGACCGTCAATTCAAAATGCGCCGAAAGACTTTTGTCCGCAGTAACAACCGTCCATCCATCGGAAAGCGTCTCCACATCCGGCTTACCCGCAGTAACCATGGGTTCAATCGCGAGACACATACCTTCCTTCAAAACAACCTTCGGCATTGTTGGGTCAACAAAGTTCGGAATGCGAGGCTCTTCATGTACCGCATGCCCAACGCCGTGCCCAACGAGTTCGCGTACGACAGAAAAACCGTTTCGCTCGACAAATCGTTGCACCGCGCGAGAAATGTCCGCCACCGTCTTCCCCGGCTTCACGTGCTTTAACGCTTGCAATAACGAACGGCGCGTGACCGTCATAAGCTTTTGTGCTTCCGGCGTAATTGTACCGACACCAACCGTCACTGCCATGTCAGTAAAAAGCCCATTCTCTTTCGGATATTGCACGCCGTAATCCAGCCCCACAATATCTCCTTCTTTCAATTGGCGCGACGGCGTTGCCGGCGCATGCACGACTTCCTCATTTATTGAAATACAAATACACGAAGGGAACGGCGGTGCCGCTCCTCCGGCAGTATATCCTTCAAAAGCGGTAAGGGCGCCGAGTTCTTCGGTGCGTTTTTTTGCGTGTGCTTCAAGGTCACCAGTCGTGACGCCGGGTTTTACCATCGCGGCCAATTCTCCCAATACGGTTGCGAGGATACGTCCTCCATCGCGCATTTTCGCTATTTCTTCGTTGGTTTTTAAGCGTATATTCATACTGTTTATTCTATCGTTTTTCAACAAAAAAATCAATAGCCAAAACATCCCATACTCGAATGTCCGAACAAGAAAAAAAATACCAAAGTTCTAAAAACTTTCAAGTCAAAAAACCGCCGATCGGCGGTTTTTTGACTTATTATAAAATTGTATGTTACGCTTATAGGATTAACAACATAGCGCAATACTCTATCTATAATCCCCTCATAGCAAAACAGCACATTATGCCACAGACAAAAAAATTATCGAAGACAAAAGCGTGTCTCATCGCGCTTGCGGAAAATCTTGAAGAACAAGGAAGTCTCTGGGCAAACTTCATGATTGGCGCCACTCACCCATTCTATCGCCGGACATTCATGGGTGGTGGTGCGCAAGCAGTACAACGACGCCGTGCACGTGAAGCGCTCTATGCGTACCGACAGCAACTTCTCAAGCTCAAACGCCAAAAGTGGATCGCAATGCGACGTATCGGCGAAGAGATTCAAGTTGCTCTTACCTCGCGAGGGAAAGAAGTGGCCTTACGAGAACGGATGAAGACGGCATCAGTATGCAAAGACAAAGAGTGCGTCATCGTTATTTTCGACATCCCCGAAAAAGAACGAGCTGTTCGAGAGCAATTCCGTTCTGTTCTTAAAGAGTGCGGATTCACACAGCTCCAACGAAGTGTATGGATGAGTACGAATAACGTTCTCGCGCATCTCAAAGAATTCATCCGGGGTACGAAAAGCCAATCGTGGATCCGCGCTTTTCATGCAAAAGATATTGAAAATGATTAAGTCACTTTTCCGCCGATCGGCGGAAAAGTGGATCAATCTCGTGTAGAGGATAATCTGTTAGTGGTTGGCGTTAGCTGTGCTGAGATGTAAGAATATAAAAAAGCTCCAGCTGATGCCGGAGCGAAGATGTGCAGAGCGTCTTGAACACGAGATGTTCTTAGATGCTCTGCGGAAAGTTAGGCAGGCTTTGCTTCCTTGATCGCCGCTTCTTCTCGATAACCCGAGCAAGGCTTTCGAGAGACAAAAGGGCTAAGGCGATAACACCCGGGAGGCACGCGAAAGAAATCGCGCCTGAAATGCCATACGAATTATGAAGTTCAGCGCCAAAGTCAATGCGCCCATCCGCGAGGCACCAAACATGCACGACAAAGGCAAGAAAGAATGCGATCCCCATGCCAAGGGCGAGTATGGGCTCACCGGGTGAACGCTTGTACTCTTCCCAAAATGCACTCATGACGCGCTCCCTTCGAAAGAGTTGCTCGCGTTCGGCGCCGATTCTCGCATTATCTGTACCCTTTCATCGGCGAGAAGCATCCAAGGCAGTGCGCTTACCAATGGAGCCGCCGCCCAAGAGATGAGAGAGGGTTTGCTCGTGATCATCGCGGCAATCACGAAAGCGATTGCTCCAGTAAACGCGATGATGATGATCGAAAAAACCCGAAGCTCTGCTAAACGCACACGCATCTGTGGAGTCATGGACTCCCCTCCCAAAAGAGTTTACTTCTCCTCAATCGCTTGTACCATGCGGCGAAAGACATCCGTAATCTCCCCGTCCGCAGGAATACGCACGACAACGCCGTCGCGTTCGTAATCCTTCAGCAGTGGAGCCGTGTCTGCGTGATAAATGCCGAGTCGCTTTCTGATTGCCTCCGGCGTGTCGTCACTCCGCTGGATAAGTTTACCGCCACACGCGTCGCAAACACCTTCTTTCTTCGGTGGCTTATTTGCAATATGATAAATCGCTTCACACTTTGGACACAATCTCCGTCCTGCCAATCGCACAATTGCCGCATCGTCCGAAAGCTCGAGGACAATCACATGAGTAATCCCTGCACCGCCACGCAGGGTCGGTAAAAATGCCCGAAGCGCTTCCTCTTGTATTTTATTCCGCGGATATCCGTCGCTGATAAAACCGTCCTCCGTATCTGGTTTTTTTAAGCGATCAAACACAAGAGCGTTCGTAATTTCATTCGGGAGAAGCGCCCCTGTCTTTAATACCTCTCCAACAAAACGCCCGCGCTCTGTATCCTTCGCCGCCTCCTCACGCAAAAGCTCCCCGCCGCCAAAAAGCGGAATGGTAAAATGCTTGGAAAGTTTCTCGCCTTGTGTTCCCTTGCCCGACCCCTGCGGGCCAAAGAGTAAAATATTTTTGGGCGATGCCATGCTATTCTTCAAAAAGAATATGGATAATATTCTGTCGATCCATTTCGCTGATCGCATACACTCCACGCAGACGATCAAGCGCGCGTTTCAATTCATACGAAGAAACACCGCCGCCGCCCTCGTATGGTTTTAACGCTTCGGTAACCGCTTCGCGCTCTTTTTGCGTCAATGTCGCAACATGAAAAAGCTTCTGCTTGATTTCAGTGTGCGTCAATAACTTTTTTGACGAAAGCCAAGAAAGATAGCCCATGGCTAACAATTTCTAATTCCTAATTAACCTAATTTCTAAATAAGCTCCAATCCAAAATGTCTAAACTTAGTCATTGGGGCTTGAGGTATTTTTTAGGTTAATTAGAAATTAGAGTACTTAGAAATTTTTCTAGAGTCCTTCGTACTCGCGCATCGTGAGCTGCGAATCAATCTGTTTCACGGTTTCAATAACGACAGACACAACGATGAGTAGGCTCGTCCCGCCGACAACCAGCGTCTGCAAACGAGTCAGCTGCTGCACGGCTAAAGGAAGGACCGCAATGATGCCAAGAAAAAGAGCGCCGATAAGAAGAATACGATTTAATGTATAGCTCAAATATTCTGCTGTTGGTTTACCAGGACGAATACCTGGAATAAAGCCACCTTGTTTTTGTAAATTTTCCGCAATGCGTTCCGGATGAAAAATAACTGCAGTATAAAAATAGGTAAACCCAACAACAAGGACAAAATATGATATACCATAAAACAACTGCCCCTGAAAAAGCTGAATAACAAATTGCGCGAATTGCGCGATAAACGCAGTACGAGCGCCAACAAAAAACTGCGCAATGAGTGGCGGAAAGAGAATAATCGAAATCGCAAAAATAATCGGAATGACACCCGCCATATTCACCCGAAGCGGCAGATGCGTATCAACACCGCCATACATGCGCATTCCACGAACACGTCGCGCATACGATACAGGAACATTGCGCTGTGCCTCTGTAATAAGTACAACGCCAATAACCGTGACAAGAGCGATCGCAACAAACGCAATGAGATTTACGAACTGCGTTTGATCAAAGGCAAGTACTGTCTGCTGTACCGCGCGTGGAAGATCCGATACAATCCCCGCAAAAATGAGAAGGGAAATACCATTCCCCACTTTCTTCTCCGAAATGAGCTCACCCAACCACATAAGAAAAACTGTTCCCGCAGTCATCGTAACCAAAATAGTGATCATCTGAAGCGCGGTTATTGTTGGAAGGATGAGTGGTGATGAACGACGAAGAAGCGTTAAAAGACCATACGCCTGAAGAAGCGCCAATGGTACCGTGAGCCATCGCGTATATTGATTGATTTTCTGCTGACCATATTCACCTTCTTTTGAAAGTTCCTCCAAAGAAGGAATAACCATCGCCAACAACTGGAAAATGATTGAAGAAGTGATGTATGGTCCGACTCCGAGCGCCGCAACAGAAAAACGCTCAATGGATCCTCCGGAAAAAATATTTAAAAGTCCAAGGATTTGATTCGATTTAAAAAATTGTGAGAGCGCGCCTGCGTCGATCCCCGGAATAGGAATATGCGCGACAATACGAAAAAGCACGAGCATCCCCAGAACGTACAAAAGACTCCATCGAAGATCACGAAGCTTCCAAATGCGCGTTAATTTTTCATGCCAAGCCATACAGGTCTTAAAGTCATAAAGCCCATAAAGTTAAAAGTCACGATAGCTCAATAAACCGTGATGACTTTAGACTTTATGACTTGACGACTTCGATTTTCCCGCCCGCTTTTTCAATCTTTTCTTTCGCCGATGTAGAAACCGTGCATCCCTTTATGATGATGCTTTTCGTCAGAATACCATCTCCCAATACTTTAACACCATAACGAATATCATGCACGACCCCCTTCTCTTGCAGAAGTTTTGGTGTCACCACCGTTCCATTTTCCAATACATCCAAATCGTAACAATGCGCAATCGCATGACGATTGAATCGACTTCGAAAACCACGAATCTTCGGCAAATGCTGAATAAGTTTTTGAAGCCCCTTTAATTTTAATTTCTTTCGTCCGCCGGAACGCGCCTTTTGCCCTTTCCGCCCTTTGCCGCTATACGCACCTCTACCGGAACCAAGACCACGACCAAAACGACGAAATTTCTTTCGTGCGCCTGAAGATGGACGTAATGAGGAAAGATTTAACGGCATAATTATCTCGTTTTAAATGACTGAAGGGCGAGAAGCGTTGCCCGCGCATTATTAATCTTATTCTTTGATCCAAAAATTTTACTCACAACATTCGGAACGCCAGCGAGCGCAAGAAGAACGCGCACGACACCTCCTGCCTTAACACCGGTTCCAGCGGGAGCAGGCTTTAACATTACAATTGCGGCGCCGAACTTTGCGTCCACGCGATGTGGGATCGTATCATGAACCATCGTGACTCTAATAAGCCCCTTTTCTGCTTGACGGTTTGCCTTTACGATCGCACTCGCAACATCAGCGCCTTTCGCGACACCAACACCCACGCGCCCCTTTTTATCACCAATGGCGATACACGCTCGAAAACGCATCCGCTTCCCACCCGCAGTAACACGAGTCACGCGCGCCAAATCAAGCACCCGTTGCTCAAACTCTTTTTCTTCTTGAGCGCCTCCCCGTGAAAATCCTTTTTTAACGCGTTGTACTGCCATA
>JAUSHC010000027.1 GCA_030648795.1 bacterium
GGCGCTATAAAACAAATGAACTCCGTAGACCCAGGCATGGTATCAAGCTCATGCTTTCCCTCCTCCAAGACATTAAACGTGTCTTTGATGTGCCCCACAACTTCTTTCCATCGTTCATCAGTCACAAAAGTAAAGTAAGAACTAAGCGAGGTAAGTAAAGTAAGATTATTTTACTTAATTTACTTATGCGCTTAATTTACTCTTATTTGTAATACTTCCTTCCCTTTAGTTTTTCCGGCAGAAACTCTTGTTGTACGTCCGGCTTGTCGTGCGTATAAATATATTCTTTCCCGTACCCAAGATCCTTCATGAGTTCCGTCGGCGCGTTGCGAAGATGCAACGGTATTGGCAAGTTCAAATAATTTTTTACGTCTTCCTCCGCGGCAAGAATCGCTTTGTATGATGCATTCGACTTCGGCGCTTTGGCGAGATACGTCACTACCTGCGCCAAAATGATTCTTGCTTCGGGCATGCCGATCATATGCACCGCCTGCATCGCAGAAACGGCAAGTGGAAGCGCGTGTGCATCGGCATTACTTATATCCTCCGAGGCAAGAACCACCATGCGCCGAGCGATAAACAACGGATCCTCCCCTGCCGCGAGCATTCGTGCGCAGTAATAGAGCGCCGCATCTGCATTTGAACCCCGTAAAGACTTAATAAACGCTGATATGGTGTTGTAATGTTCGTCTCCTGCTTTATCATACAGCAAATGCGTCTTTTGGAAAACAGCTTTGAGTGTTTCAACGGATACTGCAGATGACATTTTTGCGGCGATGTCAAGCGCGGTCAATGCAATGCGCGCGTCGCCATTTGCCGCCTGCACGAGAAAGCCTACCGCATCTTTTTCTGCTTTCGCTCCAATAACTTTTAACGCATGTAAAACAATGCGTTCGAGTGCCTCCGCAGAAAGCGCTCGCAAGATAAAAACACGCGTTCGCGACAAAAGCGGACTGATCACCTCAAAGCTTGGGTTCTCGGTTGTCGCACCAATGAGCGTCACCACCCCGCGTTCTACATGCGGCAAAAGCGCGTCTTGTTGTGCTTTATTCCAACGATGAATTTCATCGATAAAAAGAATCGTGCGCGTACCATTAAAATTTTTCAGCTTCTCGGCATCCGCAACAATCTTCCGCAACTCAACCACACCCGCCCCAACCGCGGAAAGTTCTTGAAAATTCGCTTTCGTCTCACGCGCAATCAAATGCGCAAGCGTCGTTTTTCCTGTCCCTGGAGGCCCCCAAAAAATCATCGAGGGGACATTGTCTTGACGAATAAGTTCCCGCAATAATTTCCCTTCACCGACAAGATCCTCTTGCCCGATAAAATCGGCAAAGGTTTTCGGACGCAATCGCTCCGCGAGTGGCGCAAATGATGTTCCCATGCAGGCACTATATCAAAAAGAGCCCCGATAGTACATCGAGGCCCTCGGCCATAGCCCACCTACGGGCGAGGCTCCTTTCTACTATTTCATATAGATTACTTGTGCCCTTCGCACTTGCCGTCACCGCATACGTGTGCTGCTTCTACACCCTTCTCATCTCCACATGCTCCGCCGCATGAACCTTTCTTCTTCGCGTGGAAAAGCGCGTTCACGCCCGAGAGAAGCCCGAGGAACGAAAATGCCATCACATTCAGATACCATGATACAACGTCGAGTCCCCATACCGCGCCTTGTTTCATGGCAACCAACGCCGCCACAAGGGATAAAAGTCCCAAAAGCCAAAGTAATGATGCAAGGAGGTGGCCGACCTTCCCGCACGCCGCCGGACATCCTTTTCCCATTCCCGAAGATGTTTTACAACACATAGATTATTTTCTTGTTAGAAGTTAAACCTCTTTTGATTATAATACGTTCCTTGGAAACTTGGAAGTGCGCTGACAAAAACTTGATAAGCGCGGCATTTGCTTTTCCTTTCTCCGGCGGCGCGGCAACGGCGATCTTTAGCGTTCCATCAGCCATAGGCGCGCGCAACTCGGTCTTTGCAGCACCCGGAATCACTTTTACCGCAATAACAAGGGGCGCCCTTGTTTGCAAAGACGCCCCATGATTACTACTCTTCATTTTCTTCCGTAGCATCCCCTTCTTTGTCCTCTGTTTCGTCGCTCTCTAGTGGTACTTGGCAAGATGGGCAGTCGCCTGCCTCGTCTTGCTCGTAACCACATTCTGGGCATAAATATGCCATAGAATCTTAAACCGCATAATCTGATGATCTGTCCCGATTTCTCAACACTGGCGAAGCCAGATGTAAGATTATCGGGACCCTTCGGGCTTGGGCTTCCTTCCGCTCCGCGCTCACCGTACCGTGAGTACGCCTCGCGCGGATGCTCGGTCCAGCCCTTCGCAGCTCATCGAGATTCTGCTAGTTTATTTTTATTTTTTAAACCTCATGCAGAAGAAATATCATGAAGAGAAATCGGTGTCAACAAAGTTTTCCCCATATCACGCGGCAACGTATTTTTCCTCAATTTTTAAAATGTCTGAATTGGTCGGGGTGCCGGGAATCGAACCCGGTCTACGCCCTCCCGAAGGGCGCGTACTACCGGCATACTCCACCCCGATATTTTAAGCCTACAAGTCTTTTAAAAGCATCTCCACCTTTGTATCACTTTAGTTGTCGTTCTCTTCTGTACGCATCCTGTCGGCTCTTAAATTCCTCAGTCCGTATTAGTGTCCATGGAATACCAAGCTTTGTTGATCGTACAGCTCCTCGGTTATGTCGTGATAATCTGTTTTGAATATCTTCACAGGAACCAATATAATAATGGCGCGTTATTTCACTCCATAGAATGTACGTGAAATATATTGGCATTGTAACCATCGAACCTTTGAAAGAGTAAATGTACTATCCCGCCGCCTCGGCTCACCATTCGACGGAGGAACCGGCCACCGCTTTCAGCGGGGTCCCGCCATAGGCGGTGACATACTCCACCCCGATATTTTTCAATGCTAACAAAAAAACAGTTCCGTGACAATGGGGGTGGTTTTTCAAGCGATTTTTCGATAAATGTACATCCGGTCGTTTTTCCCAAAAGTAACTTGTTCTTGCCGCCAATCATTAGAAAGTGGGATCGAAAATTTATATGATACAATGCGCGCGCCCTTTGGTAATACTGCAAAACGCGGCGCCAAACGTTTCAATACATTTGTAATAAGAAAACAAAAAACAACCGTAATGCCATCAAGCGGATAGGCAAAAAGATCTTTCTTCTCCCATGTAACATGTCCGCGCCGACGTGTAAACAACTGCCGCAATCGCGATGCAACCAACAGCATAGGTGACAACTCCACACCAACGACTGACACCGGATACTGCCGCGCGACCTCAAGAACAATGCGCCCCGTTCCCGACCCCAAATCAACCACGCGATCATTCGGCTGAATCGCGGCAAGCGCGATCATACGACGGATAATTGAATACGGCGTTGGCACATACGGCAATTCTCTCCGCATGGTCCAAAGTATATAAAAAAAATACGACACCAAGACAAAAAAACACAGTGCCGTAAGGGACTGCATTGCGAGAACAAAAAGGAAAACATCACCGCTGCTCATTCTACAGTTGCTTTAATTCTGCGAATACCCGCCGATACCGCTTCTTCTTTAACAATTTTAAACTTCCCCACTTGCGCTGTGTGCTCCACATGCGGTCCGCCGCAAATTTCTTTCGAATAGCCCCCCATGAAATACACTTTTATTTTTGCACCAAGTTGCGCATATTTGTCATCAAACAGTCCGATCGCACCGCGTGCTTTTGCTTCTTCGACAGTCAACATCTCGAAATGCACAGGAAGATCGAGGCGAACTTGTTCATTCACACTATCTTCTGTTTCTTTTATTTGCTCTGGCGTCATCTTGTCCGGATGAATAAAATCAAAACGCAAACGCTCTTTCGTGATGTTACTCCCCTTCTGATAGACATGATTTCCAAGCACATCGCGAAGCGCCTGCTGCACCAAGTGTGTTGCAGTATGCTGCCGCACCACTTCCCATGAGTGATCAGCCAAACCGCCGTGAAATTTTTTCTCTGATCCGGTACGGGAGAGATCTTGATGCTTTTTAAATTCTGCGCGAAATGCCTCTTCATCAATTTTCTGCCCTTTCTCTTGTGCCAATTCTTGTGAAAGTTCCAACGGAAATCCGTATGTGGAATAAAGTAAAAAGGCATCCGCACCGGAAATCGCATTTTGCTTTGAGAACATTTTTTCAAACTCTTTCAGTCCTTTTTCGAGCGTGCGCTTAAATTTCTCTTCTTCTTTTTGCAATTCATTCAGAATTTTTTCTTTATTCTCCAAGAGTTCCGGATACGCAGCACCAAACTGCCCAATAACTGTTTCTGCGACATCCACGATAAACGGTTTTGCGATGCCAATCATTTTTCCATACCGCACCGCTCGCCGAATAATTCGCCGAACGATATAGCCCTGATCTACGTTCGATGGCACAACCCCGCGCGGATCGCCAATAATAAATGTTGCTGCGCGCAAATGATCGGCAATAATCCGAATCGCACGTTCATTCGATTGATAAAACTCTTTGTACAACACTGAGTGTTGTACAAAGATAAGTTCAATGATTTTCGCAATAATTGCTTGAAACGTATCGATCTGAAATACATCCGTGGAGCCATTGAGTGCAGCAACGGTCCGCTCAAGCCCCATACCCGTATCAACGTTCTTTTGTGTAAGCGGAACAAATTTCCCATCCGCTTGTTTATTGTACTGCATGAACACGTCATTCCAAATCTCTAACCAATTGTCCTCGTCAGTTGCGGGATTGCTCGCCTCGGAAGGAAACTCCCCTTCCCCCATCCAATAAAACATCTCCGTGTCCGGTCCGCATGGACCGGTTTGTCCCGCAGGCCCCCACCAATTATTTTTCTTCGGCAAATAACCGATCTTGTGCGCAGGCACACCAAGCGATTTCCAAATATCCGCGGACTCCTCATCGCGCGAAGCATTAGCATCACCTGAAAAAACTGTCACTGCCAATTTTTTTGGATCAATCCCCAACCATTTTTTATCCGTCAAAAATTCATAGCTCCATGCAATCGCTTCTTTCTTGAAATAGTCACCCAAAGACCAATTCCCAAGCATCTCAAAAAATGTAAGATGACGGTTGTCCCCCACTTCATCAATGTCCGTTGTGCGAATACTTTTTTGCGCGTCCGCCAAGCGTTTACCGCCCGGATGCGGCTCGCCCAACAGATACGGCACAAGCGGATGCATGCCCGCCGTCGTAAACAACACCGTCGGATCATTTTCCGGAATCAAAGAAGCAGAAGGGATAATCGTATGCCCCTTCGCCTTAAAGAATTCGAGATATTTTTTACGAAGTTCGTGCGAGGTAATCATGAGAGCAATAGTACCAAACTATTGCTACTTCTTCAACTCCTTCCACGAAATAGTAGGGTTTATAATAACTCCCTTCTTGTGATGTAGAAAGTCTCGCACAACGTTAATTGGATACCCACCATACATATATGCGCGTAACGCAATCGTCCATTCCCCCGGTTTTAATTTCGGTTGTCGCCAGCCAAAGGATTTTCCTACTGCGTTCCACATTTTTTTCTCTGCAACTTTTTCTCCTGCGGGACTCTTTCGCGCAATGCCATAAATAAATTCAGTTTCTTTCTTCTCCGGTTTTTGCGTTGGTGCAACAATCGGCTGTTTCGGTAATATAATAATTGGCGGCAAGGGCGGCAGTATTGGCACTGGTCCTGAGATTGCCTGCCCCGCCATGGCGGTGGCCGAAGCGTTCCAATATTTCTTAATCACATCCATCACGGGCTTTCGATTCATGTTATGATCCTTATCTTTCACTCCACCACTTGAAGGTTTGATATTCCACATCCACCAAAAAATTCCTTTGAACCACGGCTTGTCTTGAAACGCACGCAGTATCGCTTCCGTGCCGTCGGACTGTTCCTGCAGATCAACACCCGCTTTGGGATTACACCACCATGGAATGCGCGTACCACCATCACAACTCTTGTATCCCGCCTCTGTGAAAATGACGGGTTTTTTGTATTTCTCTTGCGTCGCCTGCACGCGTAAAACCCACGGCTCTAATTCTTTCAACATCTCTGTCTGCGTCGCATCGTTTGTTTTTGCAATTGGAAAATATGCGTGAATGCCGATAAAGTCCACCGCATCCCACCAATCAATCAAAGCAAATTCCGACGTTCCTTTCTGATTATCCCAGTTCGCACCATAGCCGATCTGTCCGGAATAATTTTGTCGCACCGCAGTCGCAACATCGCGCCACTTCTGGCTATATTGCGATCCGGAAAGTGTCACATATTCTGCACCGATAAGATACGATTCCACGTTCAGGCGCTGTGCCATTTTCGCATAATGCACGGCCATCGCAGTGTAACTCGCAAACCACGCATTCGTATCTTTCGGTTTGAATGTCCCGCGCCAATCCCCGCCCTCCGCATCTACGAAAGGCTTGAGCATTACCTTCACACCACTCGCGTGCGCCATCTGAATCACGTGCTCCACTCCTGCATCGTTCGCCGTGCGCTTTGCGTTTGGATAAATCGTCGTCGCATACTTATCTTTCTGATACCAAAACGGCTCGACGGCAATCCACCCAGGCTTATGCGTAAGGAGTTCTTTAAAAGAATCATCCGACCAGCTTTGCGAGTACGAATCAAACCACCACGAAGGAAAATTATACCCGCGCTGAAAATCCGCATCATACGCCGCATGCGTCAATAACGGCAGAAAAAAGAAGAGAATAACAGTAAAAATGTATTTATACATACTATACCTTTACCCTAGTCCTTCCCCACAAAATTACAAGTGAGGAACATGGAATTACCCGCCTCTCGGCCTGACTAATACCTCCGCGGAGTCTACCCCGCACCGAGCTTCGCTCTGGTGCGTGGGCTTCGGTGCCAGCAGGCGCATACTCGGTCGCCGACGCGCCAAAGCCGCTATGGCGACGGCGCGCGGGTTATTATTCACGACAAAATTTACTTCGCCTTATGACTTGTAAATTTTGAGTGAATAATAAAAAAAGCCCACGGAGTAAGCCGTGAGCGTGTGTACCCCAAAGACAATGCTGATGCGTTAGTCAGGAGAACCTGGCCTGCCATGGACGCGTGGATCATAACGCTCACCGACGTCCATATCGTTGCGGATACGATCTGCCTCAACGATGAGCGACTTCAGCGCAACACGCGCTTCAGTGATGAGTCGCTTTCCCCTTTTCGCTTCTTCTTTAAAGTTCGGAATCCATCCCTGACAATGTCCAATCAGTCGCCGAAGCTCTTCCGCATTTAGTTCCTCCCCGTTGCCACGTTTGATATTCCCTTTCTTGTACCTTGCGATGTCTCTCGTATATTTGCGCGAGTTCCTTCTACCACGCTTTTGAAGACACTCCCCTAATGCCTTTGTTGCTCGCCAACGATCGATATCGTGGAGTAGAATTGTGAGGTCCTCCATATTAAGCGTAACCCCACGTTCGACACTCCTGCCTACCCTTTTCCAATCAATTCCCTCCATCAATTCCGCAAGACTCTTATCTTGCCCTTGTATCCGGATATTTTGCATACCAATCCCTCCTAAAGATTGATGCCGTTAAAATATCTGTCAATAGAATACCATAAAGACACTAAAAGGCAATACCAACATACTCGACACATCTATCCACTTTGTTTCCTCTCAATTAAAAAATCTTCTTACTGTGAATTACGAAACTCCGTCTTTCTGTCACTCTCGCAAAAGCGGAGATCCAAAAACATTAAGCAATTGACTGGATTCCCGCTTTTGCGGGAATGACAAATTGAGTTTCGTAATTCACAGATCCTTTATACTTATGTACTAACGTATTACTACGTTGATACATAAAAAATATAGAAAAATAAAAAAATGGGTGAGAAGGGGTATATAAAGAGAAGGGGGGTATTACAAAAAAAGAAGGGCGAAGCGTACACGTACGTTGCCCTCCACCGTTTTACTTTTCCAATCCGGCCTTATGGGCACAGATCGCCGCGAGAATGGGATCATGAATATACCCATTTGACATAAGAAGATCAGAGTGATTCTCAAGTGTCACCGGGTTACCGTCATGATCGGTACTCTTACCACCCCCCTCTTCGACAAGCAACGTGATGGGTAAATTGTCCCATGGCCTACCGCGAAACGTCACGATCGCATCACAGCCGCGAGGATGGTTTCCCCCCGATGCGGTGAGAACGCCCGCCCAACATGATGCCGAAAGCTTGTTAGAAAACTCTATCCGATTTACAAGATAGAGAAAAAGCGGAGAAGAATAAACACATCCTGATGGTCCTTCAAAACAAAGGATGCTCTTCTCAAGTGAATCGTTTTGCGAGACGGTAATGCGTCGATTGCCGTTCGGGGACCACTCCCACGCGCCATGACCACGCCCAGCGATGAAGCAACCGCTTTTCATGGATGCGTGTGCGGGAAGAAAGATCGCGCAGAACGTCACAACACCATTTTGGATTCGCGCCACCATGGTTCCAAAGGTTGGATCGCCAGAGAGCATGTTATGTGTGCCATCGCACGGGTCGATAATCCAAAAATCGCCCGAGGGTGGCCATGTGTGTTCAGTTTCCTCGCTCACGACAAGCTCACCTGGAAAATGCTCGGCAAGGAACGTGAAGTACCGCTGTTCGGTCTCCTTGTCGAACACACCGACACTTTCGGTCCTGCCCGTCTCCTTCTGCACTTTAATCGAGGCAACCCCTAACCTCAGCTCGTCATCGATATACTCGGACGAATCCAGGATCGGCGTTTTGAAAATATCGTCAAGACTAACCAATCTTCTCTTTCCTCTAAGCCGAGCATCGAGATCACGATAACTCGGAATCGATGTTTCGAAAAAGTGAAAAAACAGATTGGCAATCCGCTCAAATTCGTCCTTTTGCATAACGCACCCCCTATCTATTATTACTTTGGGAAAGTTCAAGCCATTCCATCGCACTCATATGATGAAGGAACTGTAGAATATTGTCAACCAATTTAAAAAAAGCCCAGTAGCGTACGCCACTGGGCAAGATTGCATGAAGCATCTTTTCGTTCCGAGTTTATCGACCGATTCCGAGAAGGACACGGTCGAACGGCTCGAGTGCAAACGCTGTTTGCGTTTGAAGGACATTCAAGACCGCATTCCGATCCAGTTTCAAAAGCGTTGAACCGGTATCGGGGAGCGGCTTGGGGTTCCGTAATTCTTGGATAGCTTCCTCGCAAAGCGGAAGATGAATCATAATCTTCTCTCCGCCAAATTTAATACCGAGTGCCTTCGCGTCTTCTGGATGCATACGGACAACTTCTCCGTCGATGACCCGCTGTTCGAAGGATTGCACCTGTTGTTCATTAGTGACTACCAGCACGGGGCGCGTTGGTGCGATGCGCTGCAATGCTTGTTGCACCGATTGCGGACTCGGTTCTTGATCCAATAAGGTTCTCGCTCCTCGGATCGTTTCCGTCTCGCCCGCCAACTTCAGCTCCTTGACAAGGAACGCGCTCTGAAGATCTTGCGCCATCGACCGTGGAAGACCGATC
>JAUSHC010000029.1 GCA_030648795.1 bacterium
GACGCATATCCTGAGAACACTCCAAAAAGAAGTGAGAGGATCGCAAGTGATCCCATACCAAAAAGCAAAGAGACCGAAGATTCTTTCGCGTGCGTGACTTTTTTATTTCTTGGTCGAGCAAGAAAGGTCGCACTAAATGCCTTTACAAAACACGCAAGTGCAAGCCCTCCGGTAAATGCTAGAGCTCCTGCCGATAGCATAAAAATCCATTTCGGATACGCATCGAGCGACGCTATTCCCTGAAACAACGATTGCAGAGTCATCCATTCGCTAAAAAATCCATTGAACGGTGGAAGGGCAGATATCGCCATTGATCCCACGAGAAAAAATAGTGCTGTCTGCGGCATATATTGTATGAGCCCGCCATATTCTTCCATGTTACGTGTGTGCGTTTGATTGATCACCGATCCCGCGCCTAAGAAAAGAAGTGACTTAAAGAGCGCGTGATTCAGTATATGAAAGAGCGCCGCCACAAAACCCAAAGATGCAAGTGCCGGCATACCGAGCGATGTGAACGTCAGTGCGCTTCCAAGACCAAGCAGAATAATACCAATGTTTTCAATACTCGAATATGCCAGAAGGCGCTTAATATCAGATTCTGTGATCGCATAAAGGACTCCAAACAAAGCAGATACCGCGCCGACAATAAGCATCGTAAGTCCCCACCACGCCGGCACCGGTTGAAGGAGATCAAGAAAAATTCTGATCATCATGTAGATGCCTGTCTTGATCATAACACCCGACATCAGCGCAGACACATGTGACGGAGCGGCAGGATGAGCCGCTGGAAGCCAGATGTGAAACGGGATAATACCCGACTTTGTTCCGAAGCCGATCATCGCGAGTATAAAAATACTGTTCTTCACAAATAAAGGGATGGTCGCACCCCCCGCTTTCATTGCAGAAAAATCAAAAGACCCGGTGAAGCGATAGAAAAGAAGAAACGCAAGAAGAATAAGCGCCGTGCCGATATGCGTCATCACGAGATACAGAAACCCGGCTTGCACATTTTTTTCGTCATTGCGGTCATACACGACAAGAAAGTAGGATGCTACGGACATAATTTCCCACGCAATAAGAAAAAACAGCACGTTCGCAGATGTAACCACAAGAAGCATGCCGGCGATAAACAGATGGTAAAAAAATCCTAACGCTCCGATACTGTACTTTCCATAATAATGTTGTACATACCCAGCGCCATAGACGGAACAAAAAAGAGTGATGAGCGAAATAATAAAAATGAAAAAAATGGAAAGTGTATCAACGTGAAAAGAAAATGAAAGAAACGGAAATGGAGAAGCGTTGCTTGAAAAAATAAGATCGCGCCCTGTACGAAATGTTACGAATGAAAAAAGTACACCCCAGAGAGAACCAGCGATCGCAAAAAGACTGCTCCATGCATTTGCGGCCCCATCATTTTTTCTCAATAAAAGAGCACCAATCGCACCAATGGCGAAAAATGATAGAAGGGCGATAAAACCTGTCGGTGATGCAAGGGCATTCATCATAGCATCTTCACTTCGACGGTTGACTATCCACCGCTTCCAATATATTTAAAAGAGAAGAAAGAATCGCGAGAGGCGTTGGCGGGTCTCCCGGAATTTCGTAGTGTACCGGTATAACGTCACGTACTCCCCCAACAACTGCATATGACCCTTTAAACATACCTCCATCAATAGCATCGTCGCCGACCGCAACCACGATCTTCGGTTCAGGCGTTGCATCATAGGCTCTGGTGAGCGCCTCCGCCATATTACGCGTTACGGGTCCGGTGACGAGTAGCATATCTGCATGCCGTGGCGAAGCGACGAAATGGATTCCAAATCGATCCACATCATAAAAGGCGTTGGAGAGCGCAACAAGTTCTTGCTCACACGCATTGTCAGAACCAGCATCAACTTGTCGAATGGCAAGAGATCCGCGGAATAACTTCTTCACTTTTTTTTGTATCTTCTCACCGACCGCGACAACATCCGCGTGCGCAACCGTCCCCTGGTCTACGGCGACCAGCGTACGAGGGATGGAAAATATCTTTAAAAATTGTCTAAACATAATTTTCTTGTATTGGAAAAGCTCTCTTCACGGGGCTTTAGCGACTTCCTCTCAGTGTCCCTATTCGTTCTGGATTGTCGGCGCCTTGCGCGTATGGCGATATTTGCGTGCCACGTGCAGTCGCGCGAGTTCTTTTTCCATTTTTCCGGCAAGCGCGGCGTAATCTTCGGCTTCCACAACTTTTTCTTTCATGAGTTGCGCCGCACGCTCTCGCGCTTCTTCGGCACGCTTCTCGTCTATCTCTTCCACTTTTTCCGCCGTATCGGCAAGAACAATTACTTGGCTCCCCGGCTGAACCTCAACAAGACCGCCGGAAATTGCCATAGGGATGAAATGATCTCCAATTTTTACCACAAGTTCGCCGGCATGTAAAGAGGCAACAAGGGGGATATGATTCGACAAAATCGTAATCTCCCCTTCTTTCGCGGGAAGAGTGATTTGGTCTACGTCGTCTTCATAGACAACGCGCTCGGGAGATACGATTTTAAAATGGATCACACGGACAAAATTTCTAATTGTTCTAATTTCTAATTGACCTAATCAAGTCCCAAAACCCAATTCTAAAATCTTTAGACATTGGGACATTAGACATTGTTTAGGTTAATTAGAGTAATTAGGTTAATTAGGAATTTAGCTATTATTTAACTTCATCAATACCACCTTTCATATAGAACGCTTGCTCGGACTTGTCATCGTGCTTGCCGTCGAGAATTTCTTTAAATCCACGAATGGTTTCTTTGAGCGTGACGTATTTTCCTGGCGTACCCGTGAATGTTTCCGCAACAAAGAATGGTTGCGAGAGGAAGCGCTGGATCTTGCGCGCGCGGGAAACAGTCTGCTTGTCTTCGTCCGATAATTCTTCCATACCAAGAATTGCGATAATGTCTTGCAAATCTTTATACCGCTGAAGAATTTTTTGCACCTGACGCGCGACGCTGTAATGCTCTTCGCCGACAATGAGTGGGTCAAGGATAATGGACGTGGAGTCCAACGGATCAACCGCCGGATAAATACCAAGCTCCGCGAGTGAGCGCGCGAGCACCACGGTTGAATCCAGATGCCCGAACGTCGTTGCAGGTGCCGGATCGGTTAAGTCGTCCGCCGGCACATACACCGCTTGCATGGAAGTGATAGAGCCATCTTTTGTTGACGTGATGCGCTCTTGCAACTCACCCATGTCGGTCGCTAATGTCGGCTGATAACCCACTGCCGAAGGAATACGTCCTAAAAGCGCGGACACCTCGGAGCCAGCTTGCGTGAAACGGAAAATGTTATCAATGAAGAGCAAGACGTCCTGTTTTTGTTCATCACGGAAGTATTCTGCCATCGCAAGACCCGTCAAAGCCACACGCGCACGCACGCCTGGAGTCTCATTCATCTGCCCGAACACCAAAGTTGTTTTTGAGAGCACGCCCGAGTCTTTCATTTCGTGATACAAATCATTTCCCTCACGGCTTCGTTCACCGACTCCAGCAAACACCGATACCCCGCCATGCTCTTGCGCGATGTTACGGATAAGCTCGGTGATGATAACGGTCTTTCCGACTCCAGCCCCACCAAACATTCCTACTTTTCCACCCTTCACAATCGGGCAAATGAGATCAATAACTTTAATACCCGTTTCTAAAATTTCCGTTTTCGTAGACTGATCAACAAACTTTGGCGCGAGACGATGAATCGGATACTGCTTCGCGGTTTTGACCGCAGGTTGCCCATCAATCGGATCACCAAGCACATTAAACATGCGCCCGAGTGTCTCTTTGCCGACAGAAACCGAAATCGCCGCGCCTGTATCCACGACTTCCATCTTTCTCTGCAGACCATCCGTCGAACCCATCGCGATCGTCCGCACGGTATTCCCACCCATGTGGCTCTGTACTTCCAAAACCAATTTTTTATTATCCACACTGATTTCAAGTGCGTTATAAATCGCGGGCAATGCCGTTTCGAAATGCACGTCCACCACCGCGCCGATGACTTGACTGATTGTTCCTTTATTCATAAATGTTGTAACTCCTCCTCCCCTCCCCTTATATAAGGGGAGGAAGGGTGGGGTTATATTCGTAAATTCGTCCCGCCACT
>JAUSHC010000036.1 GCA_030648795.1 bacterium
ATTGAAACATCAGCACTCTTTCTTATTCTGCTCGCACTTTCTGCGTTTTTTTCGGCTGTCGAAATTGCATTCTTTTCATTAAGCCCGGGAAAGGTGCGGAGCATGGTGCGTCGTGGTGTCTCAGGCGCGACTATTGTTGAACGATTACGGAAAAACCCGCAACGTCTTCTTGTGACCGTGCTTCTTGGGAACAATCTTGTTAATATCTTTGCCGCGGCGCTCGCAACGCAACTTTCTCTTGCGGTATTTGGATCGTTTGGTATTGGTGTTGCCACCGGCGCAGTAACATTGGTGGTGCTGGTTTTTGGTGAAATTTTTCCAAAAGCAATTGCGCACGCGCACGCACGCAGACTCGCATGCAAAACCGCATACCTTGTTCTCGCTCTTCAATATCTGCTCTTTCCCATTATCGTCCCTCTTGAATATTGCACGCGCTTGTTTTTTCGTCTCACGGGAACGTCTCATCGTCCGCAGAAGGTTTCCGAAGACGAAATTCGATCACTCATGCACATTGGCGTTGAAGAAGGATCGATGGAACAGCATGAACGGGAATTCGTTGATCGTCTTTTTCAGTTTAGCGATATCACCCTTGATACGATCATGATGCCTATCGACGCGGTGATAATGGTAGATGGAGAGAGCCTGGTCCATGACGTTGCGGATTTTATAGCAAGATCCGGGTATTCTCGTTTTCCTGTGTACGAAAAAAATAAACAGAATATTGTGGGCGTTGCGCATATTAAAAAGATTTTTCGTGCGACGTTATCACCCGAAGAGCGCGATCAACCGATTGTACAATTTGCGAAGCAGACCCTTACATTTTCTCCGGCAACACGACTGATTGATGCGTTTTACCAAATGCAGAGCACGCGTATTCCGCACGCACTCGTAAAAAAAGACAATGCGACCGTCGTCGGGTTTGTCACTATTGAAGATGTGCTGGAGGAACTTGTCGGTGAAATTTATGATGAGTCTGATAAACGAAAATATTGGAAGCCTACGCATGTATCGTAATATTTTTCTATGAAACAAAAAAAACATACAGAGCGGCAACCTGCAGAAGATATTACGATCACCGACGGATTCCGGCGGGCGATTGAGGCGATCGAACGCGGTGACAATGTATTTATTACGGGTCGAGCGGGGACGGGGAAGTCTACTTTGCTTCGTCATTATTGCGCGACGGCGAAAGACCAGCCCGTCGTGCTCGCTCCCACTGGGGTAGCCGCAGTGAACGTTCGTGGGCAGACGATCCATTCGTTTTTTGGGTTTGGGCCGAACGTGACCACAAGTCATTTGCCGCGCGTGCAAAAGCGCGACGAGAAACGCTATCGTGCGCTTAAAACAATTGTGATTGACGAGATTTCGATGGTGCGCGCCGACCTGCTCGATTGTGTGGACGCACTGCTTCGTCGCTACGGCCCCAAAGGACGCCGCCCGTTTGGTGGCGTACAAATGGTGTTCATCGGTGATCTGTATCAGTTGCCGCCGGTTGTCACAAACGAATCGCGGGAAGCGCTTGCCGCACAGTACGCAACGCCGTATTTTTTTTCGGCGGGAGTATTTAACCCGCAACAAACGCTTTTGAATGACGCGATGAAATTTTCCATGCGCCTTATAGAGCTTCCGGATGTATTTCGTCAGCGCGACGGAACGTTTCTTTCCATCTTGAATCGTATTCGAGACAATACCGTCACACCGGATGACCTTTCCATACTTAACGCGCGGATTGCCACGTATCATCACAAAACGGCAAACACGGGCATTATTCTCACAACGACGAATAACCGTTCGGATACAATTAACGCAGAAGCACTTACATACTTGCCCGGCAAAGCACACGTCTTTCGTGGTTCGCTTCAAGGAAAATTTTCAGAAAGTGCATTGCCGACTGCCCAACAACTTTCTGTGAAGCGCGGTGCGCGGGTGATGTTACTCACGAATGATCGCGAGGGGCGGTGGATCAATGGGACGCTCGGGACGATTACAGAGATGAGTGCAAGCGGTGACGATCTGTTGACGATTGCGCTCGAGACCGGAGAGACGGTTGTCGTCGGGCGTCACGAGTGGGATATGTATGCGTACACGTTTGATGAGGCGAGTGGGACGCTTTCTGCGGAGAGTATTGGATCATTTTCACAGTTTCCAATTCGTCTTGCGTGGGCGGTGACGATTCACAAAGGGCAGGGGAAAACATTTGAACGTGTGCACATTGATCTTGAGCGCGGGACGTTTGCGCCCGGGCAACTCTATGTTGCGCTGTCGCGGGCAACGACGCTTGAGGGGATTACACTCGAGAAGCCGGTGCAACGCCATCATGCGTGGACGGACCCCCACGTCGTAAAATTCGTCACGCAGTATCAATTCGAGAATAAAATAAGTTGAGAGTGTAGAAAAACTGTCATCCCGCACCCAGATGCGGGATCCAGAAAAGATACATGCTGATGTTTACTGGATTCCCGCGTGCGCGGGAATGACAACAAGCGTATTTTAAAGAGAATTTTCAGTATCAACATTAAAAATATATGACTATTACTACAAAAAAATTCGCGTATCTCGCGCCGATCGTCTTGCGGTTCTCGTTGGCAATTGTTGTTCTTTGGTTTGGTACATCGCAAATACTGCATCAGGAAATGTGGATGGGACTTATACCCGATTGGGCGATGAATCTTTCCGGTTTAAGCGCAGGGACGATTGTTCGGATGAACGGTATCTTTGAACTGATTGCCGGAAGTATGTTGGTGCTTGGAATTCTTACACAATGGGCGGCATTATTGCTTTCAGCGCATCTTTTTGTGATTACAATACACCTAGGTTTAGAACCGGATGGCGTGCGCGACTTCGGTTTGTCATTTGCGATGCTCGCGCTCGCGCTTTTCGGCGATGACGTGTGGACGATTTTCCCGCGGAGAAATACGGACAGCGTTCCGCAATAGGGGATTGGTAAAGCAGTGCTTTCGGAGGGGGCTTGCGCAGATCATGAAACTATGCTATGATCCCTTGCAAGAAGCTCCAGCGTGGAGATCGAGTCGAATTTCCCCAAAGCTGAGTAGTTTCGGAATTTATTTGTAAACATTGATTTCTATGACAGGAACAATTAAACGCCTTACGGATAAGGGGTTTGGTTTCATCACGCCTGACGGTGGAGATAAAGATCTTTTCTTCCACTCTTCAGCACTTGTCGGCGTAACGTTCGCCGAATTGCAGGTTGGTGAAAAGGTTTCGTTCGAAACCGAGGATTCAGAAAAAGGTCCTCGCGCAAAGAACGTGAGCCGCGCATAAGAGCGCTAAAACCGCCCCGCCGTTGGCGGGGCGGTTTTGTATTGAGACTTAAAAATTGCACAATGGCAAGCAACAACGTTGTACTTCGTTTCGATGAAGTCATTTTCAATTACGGTGAACATAAGCCCATTTTGGATGAGGCGAGTTTTTCCGTGCGTGACGGATCGAAGATCGCGCTCATGGGTCAAAATGGCGCAGGGAAGACGTCGCTTTTTTCGTTGATTCTTGGTGAGCACAAAGCGCAGTCGGGAGGTGTTTTTTTAAGTCCTGCGGATGCAACCGTAGGGATTGCAAAGCAAGTGGTACGTTCGGAGGAAATGGATTGTACCATTCGTGATTTTTTTGCAAAAACATTCAAAGAGGTACCGTACAATTTGGATAAGCATATTGCCGAAGTGCTTGATGCGGTTAATTTGAAAACTGACCTCACGAAAAAAGTTCGCGAGCACTCGGGTGGCGAGCAGGCGCGTTTGCTTTTGGCGTATGCGCTTATCCAGGATCCGGATGTGTTGCTCTTGGATGAGCCAACGAATAATTTGGATCAAGACGGTATCGCGCATCTTACGGCTTTTTTGGTAATGTATGAAAAGACGGTGATCGTTATCTCGCACGACGCGGATTTTTTGAATGCGTTTACGGATGGCGTGTTGTATCTTGACTCACACATGCATAAGGTTGAGCAATACACCGGTAATTATTCGAATGTTGTTGCGGAAATTGCCGAACGCATTGAACGTGAACTCGCGCAGAACGCTCGAGCGGAGCGGCAGATCAAGTTGAAGGTTGCGCAGGCAGAAGTCTTTGCGCATAAGGGTGGAAAGCTCCGTGCTGTGGCAAAACGTATGCGTGAGGCGGCGGAAGAAGCGGAGGAGAGTATGGTTGAAACGCGTAAGGAAGACAAAACCATTCGTGATTTCAAAATTTCTGTGCAGGAGTTTCCGTTTGATTTCAACGGCGCTATTTTGGATATTAAAAAGATTGGTATTATGAAAGAGGGGAAGTCCGTGGCGCGGGAATTTGCATTGACATTGCGGCGCGAGTCACATATTTTACTTGCGGGTCCGAATGGTATCGGTAAGAGTACATTTTTGGAGCGCGTTGCTGCGGCGAAAGCTCCGGGTGTTACAATCGGCGATGGTGTCGTTGCCGGTTACTACCGTCAAGATTTTTCAACGCTCGATTATGCAATGACGGGATATGATTGCTTGAATGCGGTAATGACAAAAAAAGATGAGCAGATGTTGCGCTCGATTGCCGCCGGATTTTTGCTCGACGGCAAAGTGCTCGGCAATCAAATAAAATATATGTCCGAGGGCCAAAAGGGGCTCTTGTCGTTTGCGCGACTTGTTCTCATGCGGCCAGGCTTACTTATTCTTGATGAGCCAACCAATCATATTAACTTTCGTCATTTGCCGGTGATCGCAAAAGCGTTGAACGATTATCAAGGCGCATTACTGCTCGTGAGTCATATTCCCGATTTCGTCGCGCAAATTCGTATCGATACAACGGTTGATCTTGGGATTTTTTGATACTATGCATGTACCCGCCTCTGGGTCTGACGAATGCCTCCTCCGCCTTCGCTAAAGCTTTGGCGGATGCGGTGCCAGCAGGCCCCGACAACAAAGCTTCGCGTTGTTACGGGGCATACGCACAACTCGGCGGGTTATTTTCTCACACGCCATTCACCCCGTTGGGGATTCTGGCGGAGAAAATAAAAAAAGCCGCGGGCGGATGCCGTTGGCTGTGGTTTCTCCTAAGTTTCTCTTTTTTTGCGAGGGATTTAGGCGAGATCGCGGATGTGCTTTCCGTCTTTCCCGCCAACCAACTCGTATAAAGGTTGTAGACCACTTGTCGGCGGCTCTTGCTGCCAGAGAAGGCGCACGACGGATAGGCGTCGAAGTGAAGGCGTTACTCGAGTAACAGGGATTGCGAGTTGTCCTGCGATCGTTCCTGCGTCTCCATAACCGTTCGCGACAACGCGTTCGAATACGGGGATCCAGGACTTTTGCATCAGTCCGAGACATTCCCATCCACCCTCTGGTGTTCGGTAGAGAACGGAGAGACGCTGTCCCTCCATAACTTCTCGAATGTTTTCTTTTGGACCGACTTCGAGATGTTCAAGGACAATATATTTTCCCGGAACATCCGCGATAACCTTACTGACAAGTTTGCACACGATTTCTTCGGCGCATCCGAAGTCAATGACGACTACGCCGGAAAAATCTAGGCAAAGTCCGCCATGAGACCTCGCAAGATGTTTCTCAAGTGCGGATCGGACAGTTTTTCCCAGATCGCGAGTTACAAGAACACATTGCCCCAGATCATGCGCTCCAATTTCCGGCATGTCTGTGATACGAATACGCGTGAGTATGGGCGGCTCCATGGGTTTCTCCAGTATGTTTTGGGGTCTAAAGAGCACGAACGTACCGCGGATCATAGCATGAGAATTTTTTCTTTGTCAAACTTTGTTATACTACACGTATGAAAACACCATTAAAGCATTATGACGTAATCGTTGTCGGCGGGGGAGCCGCGGGAATGCTGGCAGCGGGAGTTGCTGCAGCACGAAAAAAGCATGTGCTTTTGATTGAAAAAAATGCGTCATTGGGTGAAAAGTTGAAAATTTCCGGTGGCGGTAGGTGCAATATCACGAACGCGGAATATAATCCTCGACTATTTCTTCAAAACTACGGACAAGCGGAAAAATTTTTGTACTCGTCATTTTCGCAGTTTGGCGTTCCTGACACGTTTACTTTTTTTGAGTCACGAGGATTGCCGCTCGTGGTGCAGGCACGCAATCGTGTATTTCCGAAAACGGAAAGAGCATACGACGTATTCAAAACATTAAAACGCAATTGCGAAAAAATGGGCGTAGAGGTGCGCACCGGATGTACCGTTAAAAAAATATTGCACAGCAAAACGAGGGTTACCGGTGTTGTAACGAGCGAGGGGGTTTGTGAGGCAAAATCATTTATTCTGGCAACGGGGGGCATATCACATCCTGAAACCGGCTCGACGGGTGATGGACTGCAGTGGTTAAAAGATCTCGGGCATACCGTGAAAGCGCCAACGCCGACAATCGTGCCATTACACGTCGCGGACGCATGGGTGAAATCGCTTGCGGGCGTGTCGTTGTCATTTATGCGTATTACGTTTTTTTGCGAAGGAAAGAAGCAATTCTCGAAACTGGGTAAAGTACTCTTCGCACACTTTGGACTTTCCGGTCCGCTCATATTGAACTGTGCGAGCGAGGTTGCCGATCTTTTGCAAAATGGACGTGTGACGGCGACGATTGACGCGTTTCCCGATACGGATTTGGGTTCGTTGGAAAAACAAATTATCAAAATTTTTAATGCAAATAAAAATAAGACGCTCGGTACTGTTTTTAAATTGATTGTTCCGGATGGCACGGCAAAAGGAATTGTGACGCTGCTTCCTGATATTGATTTCAATGTCAAGGTGCATAGCGTGACGAAAGAATCACGGAAAAGAATTGTTGATCTTTTGAAGGCGTTGCCCGTGACGATCACCAATCTTATGGGACTTGATCGCGCGGTTGTCGCGGATGGTGGTATTGCGCTTCCAGAAATAGATCAGCGGACTATGCGTTCGAAGCTTTTTTCGAATCTGTATATCATCGGCGACCTTCTCCATATCAACCGTCCTTCCGGCGGATTCTCATTGCAATTGTGCTGGACAACTGGCGCAGCGGCAGGAAATGCTGTTTAATTAGCGACGTAGGGTGAGAGAAATACAAAAGCTTTTGTTTTTGTATTTCCGAGCCGAGGAGCTAATATAGCCTTATATTGAATCTGTGAAACTATTCATTATCCCTTTGATCGTTCTTCTCGGCATTGCGACGTACGCGGTGCTGTTTTTCGCGTATCATCTTTCGACGGTCGCGATAGTACTTATCCTTGCAATAATTTTTATCGGCAGTTTTCATTTGATTCGCGATACAATTATCTCACTTTGGCGTCGGCATTTCGCATTGGATTACATTGCGCTTCTTTCAATCGTCGTTGGCGTTGCAAGTGGAGAATACCTAGTTGCGGCAGTTATCGCGCTCATGCTTTCGAGCGGTGAGGCGCTTGAGAAATATGCCGTAGCACGAGCGAAAAATTCTTTGACAGCGCTCACGAACAGAATTCCGAGCGACGTTTTTTTGTGGCGCAATAATGCGAAAGATAAAAAAATTCCTATCGCATCAGTCGTAGCGGGAGAAGAAATTTTTGTGCATAAAGGCGAAGTGATCCCTTTGGATGGTATTTTACTCGCGCCTATAGCGCTTACGGATGAATCATCACTGACCGGCGAACCGTATGTTATGGAAAAAATGCAGGGTGATCCTTTGCGGAGCGGCACCGTGAACGTCGGGCAGTCGATTGCGATGCGCGTCACGAAGCCGGAAACGGATTCGACATATCGCAAGATTATTGATATGGTACAGCGCGCGCAGAATGAACAATCGCCACTCGTGCGCATCGCGGATCGTTACAGTATATTTTTTACGCTCATTACGCTCGCCATCGCAGGTGTTGCGTTTTTCTTCACGCAGGATACAAGACTCATTCTTGCTGTACTGGTCATTGCTACGCCATGCCCGTTGATCTTGGCAACGCCGATTGCACTTATCGGAGGAATGAACGCATGCGCAAAGAAAAATATTATCGTAAAAAAATTGTCTTCCATTGAAGTGCTTTCGCGTGTGCAGGCGATGGTTTTTGATAAGACGGGGACAATTACGCTTGGAAAACCGCGCGTTGCGACACTCACGATTCACGATCGCGGTACTACAGAACAAGACATATATATGATTGCGGCGGCGATCGAGCGTCACTCGCTTCATCCGTTGGCAAAGGCGATTGTCGAGGCGGCAAAAGAGCATCATGCGCCGCAAGCACCGGCGACTGATGTGGAAGAACGTATTGGCGTCGGGGTGAGCGCCTCGGTCAATGGAAAACGCTATACACTTGCGAAGGCTCCTGGCGAAAAAGGTCTTGCAATTCAATTACGTGACGATACGCACGACATTGCAACGTTTCTTTTTGAGGATGAAATAAAAAAGGATTCAAAAAATATTTTGCATACCTTGAAGGCATGGGGGTTGCAACTGTTCATTTTCACCGGTGATAAAGGGGAAGCGGCGGATCGCGTCGTTACCGAGCTTGATCAACAGATTACTGTTAAAGCAAGTTGTACGCCGGAAGATAAAGTGCTGGGCGTTCAGGCACTAAGAGAAAAGGGGATTGTGACTGCGATGGTCGGCGATGGTTTAAACGATGCGCCGGCATTAGCGTCCGCGGATGTTGGTATGGTTTTTTCCAACGAAGAACATACCGCCGCATCGGAAGCTGCAGACGTTGTCTTTCTTGGTGGCGATCTTTCGCTTGTGCTTTCATCGTTGCTTGTTGCAAAGCGTACGATGCAGATAGCATTGCAGAGTATTTGGTTTGGTATTGGAGCGAGTATTGTTGGTATGCTCTTTGCCGCATTCGGTTTTCTTCCGCCACTTGCCGGCGCTTTAGCGCAAGAGATAATTGACGTACTCGTGATCGTGAATGCGTTACGCGCGAGCCGTTCTTAAATAATATGACTCAACAACAAGACGGTTTTTATGGATTGGGGATCGCACCGTCGCTCCTCGAGATTTTACAGCGGCTTCATTTTGTGACGCCGACTCCTATTCAAGCGCAGGCAATTCCTGTAGCAATTGAGGGAAAAGATGTTGTCGGTATTGCGCAGACGGGTACGGGGAAAACGCTTGCGTTTGGTATTCCCATGATGCAGCGTCTTGCGATTATGAAAAAGCAAGGACTGGTTGTGGCGCCCACACGCGAATTGGCATTGCAAATTGAAGAGGTACTGCGCACCATTGGACAGAGTATTGGATTGCGTACGGCAGTGCTTATCGGTGGGACCTCTATTTCGCCGCAAATCAAAGCGCTTGGCCGCAAACCGCACATTATTATTGCAACACCGGGACGGCTTATTGATCATCTGCAACAAAAATATCTTCGCTTAAACAATGTCGGTGTGGTGGTACTTGATGAAGCCGATCATATGTTGGATATGGGATTCTTGCCACAGATTCAGAAAATTTTTGCGGCGCTTCCGAAAGAGCGGCAGACGATGTTATTTTCCGCAACGATGCCTCCGGAAATTATGAAGCTCGCAACCGCCCACATGCAACTTCCGGTGCGCGTTGAAATTGCTCCAGCGGGAACGACCGTTGCAGGCGTAAAACAAGAATTATTTATTGTTTCGCCGGATCAAAAATTGGCATTGCTGCAGAAAATTCTTACAACGCATACGGGTTCAACGCTTATTTTTACACGCACGAAACATGGCGCGAAGAAAGTGACACGGCAGATTCGGGCGTTTGGTTTTGCTGCAGCGGAGATTCATTCGAACCGTTCATTGGGACAGCGCAAGGAAGCGCTTGCCGGATTCAAATCGGGGCAGTATCGCGTACTTGTAGCCACCGATATTGCGTCGCGAGGGATTGATGTGGTTGGGATTGAGCTCGTATTAAACTATGATTTGCCGTCCACGTCGGATGATTATGTGCATCGTATTGGTCGCACGGCGCGCGCGGGTGCTGCGGGACACGCGATCACTTTCGCGCAACCGGGGCAGCAAAATGAAATTCGTTCGATTGAACGATTAATTCGCAAAAGCCTCTCCGTTTCGAAGCTTCCCGAATTGCCGGTGCTTCCGCGTACGGAATTTGTCGACGAACCGCAGTATCGTCCGTACCGTCCACAAACACAGAATTTTCGTAATCGTGGATTCCAACGTCGTCGTCCATCGCGATATTAAGATAAAAATAATTTGCCATCAACAAAACCACGCGACACCAGCGTGGTTTTGTGTTATACTAACTGGGTCGAGCAATAAGAATTTTTTATGGAAACAATTATTTTAAATACCGGCGTATCCATGCCCAGTATAGGTCTCGGCACGTGGAAGTCCGAACCGAAAAAAGTCGGGCAGGCGGTGGAGTATGCGCTATTGGAAGCGGGTTACCGGCATATTGATTGTGCGGCGATTTATTTGAATGAGAAAGAAATTGGCGCGGCATTCAAAAAAGTCTTCGCAAGCGGAAAAATGAAAAGAGAAGACGTGTTTGTGACGAGCAAGCTTTGGAATACCGAACACGCGAAAGAAGATGTCGTGATGGCATGTAAAAAAACGCTTGTTGATTTGCGGTTGGATTATTTGGATCTGTATCTTATGCATTGGGGGGTGGCAACGCCACCAAAGGAGGGCAGTATACAATCAAATGCACGCGGTGAGCCGCTCGATGCAAGCGGATCCTTAATTACAGCAAAGGTCCCTGTTCGCGAAACATGGGAAGCGATGGAGGAATTAGTAAATGCTGGACTCGTCCGGGCAATTGGCGTTGCAAATTTTACTGCGCCGATGCTCATTGATCTTCTTTCATACGCGCATATTCCGCCGGCGATGAATCAGATTGAACTCCACCCCTACAATCAGCAGTCACGACTCGTCAAATTTTGCCATGCACGAAACATTACTGTCACTGCGTACTCTCCCTTGGGCGCTCCAGGGAAAGTGCGAGCGCAGAACGGGCAACTCATTATTGATGATGAAGTAATCAGCGTCATAGCGAACAAGTATAAAAAATCTTCCGTACAAGTACTGATTCGATGGGGGATTCAACGCAAGACGATTGTCATTCCAAAAAGCGTAACACCCGAGCGTATCAAAAGTAACATGGATGTTTTTGATTTTGCATTATCACAAGAGGATATGAACGTGATTGCGCGTCTCGATAAGAAACAGCGTTACGTCGATCCGGCGGAGTGGTGGAAGATTCCGTATTTTGATTGAATGTATGCAAAATGATAGCGCAGTATTGCGCGTGAAAAATTTGAAGAAAAGTTATGCGGGGAAGAGGGGAATAACGTACGAGGCGCTCCGTGGTGTTTCTTTTGATATCCGTGAGGGCGAGATCTTCGGGCTTTTGGGTCCGAATGGTGCGGGGAAATCCACCACCATAAACATTCTTGTCGGATTGCTTTCCGAAGATTCGGGATCGATTGAAGTATTTGGGAAAAATTTTGTCGAGCATCATTTGTGGATCCGCAATCAGATGAATATTGCGACAGCATATGCCCAGCTTCCCATACGTCTTTCTGTTGCGGAAAATCTGCGCGTATTTAGTTATTTTTATAGAGTGCATGAGAGAGAAAAGCGCATCAATGATCTTATTGAACTTTTTGGCATTACGCATTTACGCAATACGCAAATCGGTCAGCTTTCCGCTGGACAGAAAACGCTCGTCAATATATGTAAATCGCTTTTAAACGAGCCGCGTTTGCTTCTTTTGGATGAACCAACATCGAGTCTTGATCCGGAAAATGCCGCGCATGTTCGTACGGTTCTGCAAAAAATTCAGCAGGAGCGACCAATGACAATCCTTTGGACGTCGCATGACATGCCGGAGATTGAAGAGGTGTGCGATCGCATTGCATTTCTTTTGAATGGGAAAATTGAGGTTGTTGATACGCCGGATCATCTTTTGCAACTCGTTACGACACAACAGATGACGCTCGTTTTTTCATCGATTGCTCTTGCTGAAGCGGCGTCGCGCATTGCATGGCCGAAAGGAATTGCATGCGTGAAACACGAGCATCGTACCGTGACGCTTGTTGTGCCGCATAAAGAAGGTGCGGTTCGGCAAGTGCTGCGTATCTTACACGAAAAGAAGATCGATTTTCTTGATATGCACATCATACGTCCGGCATTGGAAGAAGTGTTTTTAACGATGGCGGAGAGACAGAAGCGTACAGTATAACAATTCGTCATTGCGAGTGGAGCGAAGCAATCCTAAAGTGAGATTGCCACGTCGTCCGGCTTCGCCGGTCTCCTCGCAATGACATGAAAAAATGAATTCATTTTCCTTCCAACGTATTTGGGGCATGGTGCTTCGGCAATGGTATGAAATGCGCCACAGCCCCGATCGTATTATTGACAGTTTTTTCTGGCCGGCGCTCGACGTTATCGTCTGGGGGATGCTGACATTTTTTATTGATTCATTTTCGTCATTCAATGCGACGAGCGCGATTTTGGGTGCCATGATGTTTTGGGCGTTCACCTATAGTATCCAGCGCGATATTACGATGACAACGGTGCAGGATCTGTGGGATCGGAATTTATATAATGTGATGGCGTCGCCCTTGCGCCCGATCGAGCTTATCGTCGCTGCGGTTCTGTATGCGGTGATGCGTCTCTTGGTACTTTTTATTTTACTGATCAGTCTTGCCGGAGCTCTGTATCATTTTTCATTCTTTATTTTTTTGCCGTTCCTGTTTTTCGGATTGCTCACAGTTGCATTGTTTGGTGTGGCGTTCGGTATTTTCACTTCCGGGCTCATTTATCGCCTTGGGAGCAACGCGCAGATGCTGTGCTGGAGCGGGCTTGCTGTGTTATGGCCGTTTGTTGGCGTTTCGTATCCGATTGCGTTACTTCCTACATACGTTCATTTTATTTCGTGGGCTGTCCCCGTGACGTATGTTTTTGAATTTGTGCGAGCGTTTATTGCAACGGGCGCTGTGCCACCGCTTACTGCATGGATTGTCCCGTCGCTTTTGAGCGTTCTGTATATCTCCATAAGTATCTGGTATTTCTTTTACGCATTTCGTCACGCGAAACGTCGTGGGTGGTTTGTAAAAATGGATTAACGATGGTATAGTGGATAAAAGCATTCATTGAATATTGTATGTTACCAAAACAATTACGGGAGGCGATTGATAAAACGCTTATTGGACATGGGGATTGGAAGCTCCGTCTTCGTGAAGCAATAGAGAAGGGCACATCCGAGTATACGGTTGAAGTGCTTGCAAAGGATAGTGTTTGTGAGTTTGGAAAGTGGCTTTACAGTCTTCCTCCGGCGGTTGATACAACGGATTGTAAAAACGTCAAAACATTGCATGCGCTTTTTCATACAAAGGCCGCTGAAGTTCTTTCGATGGCGCTCGGCAGTCAAAAGCAAGAGGCATTGAAGAGTATGGATCGTGGTGGTTTTTATTATCAAGCGTCGGCGAATCTTGTGCGCGCTCTGCAAAATTGGAAAGGGAAGATTGCGGGGGAATAAAAGAATAATTTGTCGTTGAAAGGCGCCAGCGTTCTGTTGGCTTTTTTATTATGCAATCGGACGAACAATTGGTTACCGCATATCGCAACGGTGAATCTGATGCGCTGGAATTTTTAATACAGCGGTATTTGAAATCGATATATCATTTCGCGTATCGCATGGTCGGAACCGTGCATGATGCCGAGGATGTCACGCAAGAGGCGTTTGTGAAGGCATGGAAAAATATTCATAAATTTGATCCAAGAAAAAGTCTTGCCCCGTACCGAACCGAAGGTTCTGGTTCGGGGTTCAAGGCATGGATTTTTAGCATTGCGAAGAATACGGCGCTTGATTTTTTGAAAAAGAAAAAAGCAGTGCCGTTCTCTTCGTTTGGAAACGAAGAAGGGGATAATGCGCTGATCGAAAGAATTGCCGATGCAGAAGCGCTTCCATCCGAGGTTTTCGATCGAGCTGATCTCGCCTCGTTTCTTGCGTCCGCGCTTGCAAAACTTCCGCCGATGTATCGCGTCGTGCTCACGCTTCGCTACAACGAACAATTGAATTTTCGAGAAATTGCAGAGGTGCTTAGTGAGTCGATCCATACGGTGAAAAGTCGACATCGGCGGGCTATTTTGTTGTTGCGCGAACTACTGGTCGCACCAAAAGATGTGGTTTAATCGTAGTAATACCGAGAGTGTAGAAAAACTTTATCTCATCTGTCATTTCGAGTGGAGCGTAGCGAAATCGAGAAATCTGACAACTAACTGTTGGCATCCTGAGCCATGTCGAAGGATCTCATCGGTAATCATTGGGGGATCCCTCGACTTCGCTCGGGATGACGCCTTGCGTCAGATTCCTCCACTCTCCGCCTCCGTCAGTCGACGGATGGCGGATCGGTCGGAATGACAACATTGCAATTTTTCTACAGACTCAATACTATATGCCGAACGATTTTCAACAATTATTCAATCATTTGCAAGCGCCGGAACCGCATCCGGGGCTTTTGGGCGCAATCATAAAACGTATTGATGCGGAGCGTATGTTCGCGGTAAAACGCAGGTTTGCCATTTTTTCCGCTGGTTTTTTTGTGTCGTTTTTTGCACTGCTTCCGGTATTTAATATGATGCGAGCAGACATGGTGCAATCCGGATTTGCCGAATTTTTCTCGTTGCTGTTTTCCGACATAGGGATGGTCGCTGTGTATTGGCAGAATTTTTCGATTACGCTTTTGGAATCGCTTCCCGCAGCCAGCATCGCCGCATTTCTTGCAACGGTTTTCGTATTTCTCGGATCACTTCGTTTTATAACCCGTGATATGAAATA
>JAUSHC010000051.1 GCA_030648795.1 bacterium
GCTCCCGCTGCGGTGGCGATGAATTCCGCGGCCGCCGCGAATCTTCCGGCGATTCCGAGCATGGCGGGAAATGCCTTTTCTTGGCTCTTCTCTGCACTGGGGTTAAAGAAGAAGCGCAAAAATCCGTGGGGAATGATCTACGATGCTATTACGAAAGAACCGATTGGTCTTGCGATTGTTCGCCTGTTTGATGCTACGGCGAAACAACTTCTCGCCACACAAGTAACCGACAAAGAAGGACGCTTTGAATTTTTGGTAAAGCCGGGGCGATATTTTCTTGAAGTGGTGAAGACGCCCTATACGTTTCCGTCGAAAATTGTCAGTGGTCGTACAGACAATGATTTACTCGACGTCTATCATGGAGAAACTGTTGTTATCGCAAGTGAGGCGCAGGGCATGCACGTTACTATTCCTTTAGATCCTGAAGATCCGACCAAACATACTTCAACAACATTCTTGGGGCAGTTGCAACGCTTGCGACACTTGCTTGATAAGGTGTCATTACCCATTCTTATTCTTGGAACGGGAATGAGTGTCATTATCTACGCATTCACACAAACACGCTACAATCTTTTAATCCTGCTCGTTTATATCGCGATGGCGGCGTATCAGACCGTGCTTGCACCAAAGAAAGTGCAATCTTGGGGAACGATTTTTGACGCGCTTACATTGCAGCCAGTACCATTAGCACTCGTTCATATCATTGATCCAAAGTATCAGCGTGTCATTAAATCTCGTCTCTCGGATTATTACGGGCGGTTCACGTTTCTTCCGGATGCAGGAGACTATCAGCTCAAAGTCGTGAAGCAGGGGTACGCGTTCCCCAGCACCGCAAAGGTGGCGACGAAGAAGTACCACCATCTCTATTATGGTGAGCAGGTAACGATTACGAAAAAGCAGCCGATTATTGCCGCGGATGTTCCGTTGGATTCCGTGGTTACAACATCTGCATCATTAACAAGGATGCCCCTTGAAGTTACAAGGGGCATCCTTGTCGAGAACCCACCGCAACCATTACTCCCGCCTCCACCGGAAGAGCTATTTCTTCCACCACCGCCCTCGACTTCTTAGTAACTTTATGCTATGCTATGAAAAGAACATTTATTTATCTTTATTGTATGGCAGGTATCTTACGCAATAAGACAACAGGGCAGTTACATCAGAACCTCTGTCAGCGGTTTTCGTGGTACAGCCGTTGGCATAAATACCCGCGTCACGGGCATGTGCACGCGTTTGTGTTTTTTATATTTTTTGCCGGCATGATTTCGGGTGTTATTTTCCAATTGCATTTCATTTCACCGACGTTTGCGGCAGCAGGGATCAACAAACAAATTCAGTATGAGGGGAAGCTCACAGATGCAGGTGGGACTGCAGTAGCGGACGGGGCATACAGTATCGTGTTCTCGCTCTATACCGTATCAAGCGGAGGAAGCGCTGCATGGACAGAGACGCAGTCGGTAACGGTCAGTAACGGATATTTTGCGGTTATGTTAGGATCTTCAACGTCTCTTTCGAGTATCACATTTAGTGATGACACGTATTACCTCGGCGTGAAAGTGGGATCGGATGCGGAGATGACCCCGCGAAAGCGCATCGGTGCGGCGGCATACGCTTTTAATGCGGATAGTTTGGGCGGAACAGATGCTTCTTCATTTTCAACGCTGACCGGAAGTCAGACGTTGACGAATAAGACGATTACGTCACCGGTTATTTCGACAATTTCCAACACAGGAACACTGACATTACCAACAGCAACGGATACATTGGTTGGACGGGCAACGACTGATACGTTAACAAACAAGACATTGACCTCGCCAGTGATCGCCACAATCACCAATGCCGGCGACGGCATAATCTTACAAGGACCGGGGATAAATTTTCAAACAAGCACCGCAATCGATGATGCGTTGACGATCGCTCCAAAGACGGGTGGCGTAGCTCGGTTTTATGGCGTCATAACGAGCACCGACCTCACCGCAGGGAGAACATATACGCTCCCCAATTCTACGGGGTCTGTTCCTTTGAGTACCGACGGGAACGAACTTTTTTTTATCACAACCGGCGGCGCTTCAAATACGATTACTCTCCCCGCGAGTGGTACGCTTGCATCGCTTGCGGGAACAGAAACGTTGACAAACAAGACATTACAAGGAACTTCAATTACATTTAATACCGCGACTGCGACGGACGATCAGATTAAAATTACTCCATTCGCAGGCGGCGCAGCAGCACGGTTTAGTGGGACGATTACCTCTACTGATCTTACTGCAGACAAGACGTGGAATTTTCCAAATGTAGATGGGCAAATCACCGTTCAAGGGAATACAACGACCGGTACTGGCAGCATCGTACTTGGAACTTCGCCGGGGTTTACGACAGCGGCGAATCCGGTATCGAGCGATGGAGCGGCACTTGGTACGAGTTCGCTTCTGTGGAGCGACCTATTTCTCGCAAGTGGATCTGTCATCAATTTTAATGCAGACGTAACAATTACGCATTCATCGAATACACTCGCATTTGCCGGAGCGTCGAGTGGGTATACGTTTGACGCAAATACGATGATAAACTTTCCTGATAATGGTACTGGTATGAATGTTACGACCCCTTCGTCACAGGCGAATCTCGGTGGGAACACATTTATAAATTTTAACAGTGGAGGAGGAGCCGAGGGGAGCATTACGGGAGCCGATGGGGGTGTGCTTACGTATGCTACATTCACTGGATCGCACTGGACGACCATAGCCGATAAGCGAGGGCTTGAAGCTGGTATGGTGCTTTGTTCGACTGGTGAGCAAGCGATTTTCGGAAAAGAAACCGCGCCGAAAGATCAACTTGTCACGTCACGAATTTGTGACAAGAAAGCAGACACCGCGGCGTGGGGTGTGTATGGGGGGAATGATGAGAAAGGACATGATCTTGTACTTGCGTTAGGAACCGGAATGATCTGGGTGAAAAATACCGGACATGACGTTGCCATTGGCGCGTATCTTACATCCTCTTTAGATCGCGGACTCGCTGAAGTGCAGAGCGATGACCTCTTACACAATTACACCGTGGCAAAGACGTTAGAGTCAATCAAATGGAAGAAAGGGGAGACGAAGCGAAAAATCGCCGTAACGTACCATGGTGGGTAGTGATGTAAAAGTTCATGTATAAAAGATAAAGAAGAATCCTTCGGGGTTCTTCTTTCGTTTTAACGGATCTGTCATTCTGAGGAGCAAAGTGACCGAAGAATCTATAGATCCTTCTCCGCCAGCCGGCGGATCAGGATGACAAATAGATTCTTTTTTATTTGCCCAGTTTTTGATATAGTAGAGGTATGAAGCATCTCTTTCTTCTTACTCTCTTACTTGCCTCGGTTTTTGCTATTGGCCCTGCAACGGCGGGTACGAATGATACTGTTTCCGGCTGGGCGTGGGCGGATACGGTCGGATGGGTTTCGTTTAATTGCACGAACGTGACTGGCGAATGCGATCGGTCGAACTACGGCGTGACAATTGATCCGGATACAGGAAAATTTTCCGGCTACGCGTGGTCGGACAATATTGGTTGGGTGAGCTTCACTCGCGACGCAACGATGGGTACGCCGCCCGCTGCACCATTCAATGGTTCGGAAAATTATAGTGCGCTCTGGAACAAGACGACGAACGCGGTGACAGGTTGGGCAAAAATTCTTTCGATGGGCAATGGTGGTTGGTTGCAATTTCGTAGTGCGGCAATCGATCCGGCGACAGCGCGGATTTCTGGCTGGATGTGGAATGGAAATAGCGACGGTACGGGTATCGGGTGGGTTGAGCTTCGTAGTGTGCAGGTGGCACAATCGGTGGTGAATCTCCCGCCAACAATTCCAATAATAACCGAAATAAATAATACAGCCGTAACCGATGGAACGATTATCGACACAGGGAAGACCGAACTTGCAACCATCGAGTCGGTGACTGCATTGCAGCCGAAATTCAGCTGGTCACCGTTTGTTGATCCGAATGGAACAAGCGATGTGCAGCAAGCATATCAGATTGCGGTCGAGGAGCTCGTCAACGGGACATGGACTACGCTCTATACATCCGACCCGATAGAAAATAGCGGCAATGCTTTTCTCTACTCGGGAATTATTCCCGCATTGCGCTACGGAACAACGTATCGTTGGAAAGTGCGCGTACAAGATAACGCGGGTGTGTGGTCTCCATATGCAGAGCCCGTTGTATTTACAACACCGTCGCAGGCGTTGCCGCAGTTGAGCGAAATCGCACCTGCAGGCGTTGCGGATACGGGGCAGACCGTACAACTCAATGGTGCGGTTATTGTTCCGGAAGGGACGACGGTCACCGCGTGGCAATGGAATTTTGGCGACGGCACAACGCTGGAAGGTCAACAGCAGTATGATACTATTACGGGGAGTCCAACGGGAACGAATTATATCGCACCAAACCATACGTATACCGCCGACGGCACGTATACAGTGACGTTAACTGTGACGGATAGTGCGGGGTATACAACGACAAGGCAGATGACGCTCGCCGTGCAGAAGAACGTGCCGTTACCGGTGTGGCGACGAATTATTCCGTTTTAGTAGTATGAGTGGTATGATAAATGTATGAAGAAGATACTTATTCCCATTATTGCAGCATTGTTTCTTGTTGCTTCGGCTTCCGCGCAGACGTGGCAAGGGCCGCCTGAAGGGTCGACGCCCCCAGCGAATAATCGTCCGGCGCCGATTGATGTAGGCAACGGATCGCAGATGAAACAGGGGTCACTGAAGGCAATTGATCTTGAGGCGACGACGGGCGACGTGAAAGGTGTTCGCTTGTGCATAGGCACTGATTGTAAAGATGCGTGGCCAGTTGCGACAGTTGCTCCTGCAAACCAATGGACGACGAATGGCACGATGGTGTACTACAGTGGTGGCAACGTTGGTATTGGAACGAGCACGCCAAATAAAGCACTGCATGTTTATAGCGGAAGCGGTGATAACGCGGAAATTGATTTGCAGAGTACCGCGGGGCAGAATAAACATTGGGCGTTTTATAATGACCGAACGGACAACAGTCTGCGTGTATGGGGAGACAATGATCGAGTAACGATAACGAGAACGGGAAATGTCGGTATCGGCATAACGACGCCATCTGGTGCGCTCGACCTTGGCAATGCGACACTTGGGAGAGCGTTATCTTGGGGGGGAATATCAAATAACTATAATAATATTTTTTCTTCGTATAGCGCCGCGGGACTTGTTTTAGCTTCAGGTTTCCGTGGAAGAGCGACCGCAGATACATATGTTTCCAGTTATGGCAGTTCTATAGCGCGCGCAGCTATCAGGCTCAATCCGTTTGGAAGCACAACGGGAATACAGTTTTTTACTGATGCGGCAAGCATTGTTGCGGATGGAACAGCTATTGTTCCAACGGAGCGAATGCGGATCGATACTAGTGGCAACGTCGGCATCGGGACAGTGACACCTTCTTCCGCTCTTCATGTTTCTAAGAATGCTGAACCGCAAATTGTTGTAGATCCTGCAGGGGGAGGATCAAATGCAAAAATTCGATTAACAGGAACGGGTACGTATGATATTCAATCGAGAAACGGAGCGAATTATCTTGCAATGGGTCCTTCAAGTTTACCCTATACATTGATCGTTAATTCTTCCGGTAACGTCGGTATTGGTACGGAGACTCCAACGCAAAAATTAGACGTTAATGGAGCAGTGAAAGCAACACAGATTTGTCTTGGGACGAGCCCCTGTACTTCGTCTTGGCCGGTTGGTGGAGTTGCGACGGAAGACGATCCGCAGGTTGGAGCGATTTCTGCTGATAAGTGGTGTAAGAGTAATGCCGCTGGAAACGCGGTCGTTTGTGATCAAAATGCTCCAGTCGCTGCGGCAACGCCGACACTGCAACAGGTGACGGATGCGGGTGCAAGCACGAGTCGGGGTATCAATACCACGGGATTGAGACTGACGAATGGTGGAGGAGGATCGACAGGATTCGTTCGGTCACATCCCAATGGAAATAATGTTGAAGTGGGGTCAGATAGTAATTCTGCTTTGACGCTCATCACGAGTGGCGCCGAACGCGTGAGAGTTGATGGCGCTGGCAACGTCGGTATCGGAACGACGACGCCGACTGGTGCAAAGGTAGTAGCAACAGCGCCTACTTTGGCATCAGGCAGGCAAGATTTATTGCAATTAGAACATAACTATCAAAACACCTTCCTTATTAGTGAATTTGGGCAGAGTCATGCGATTATGCCGGCAACAACGCAACTGGCAGCATGGAATGGAGAACAGAATATCAATATCGTGTCTGACTCTTTGGCAAATGTGCAGGCAGGCGGAAGCAAAAAAGGTATTTACATAAAATCAGGTGGTAATGTTGGTATTGGCACGACGAGTCCGGCAACAAAATTAAACCTTGTCGGTGCACATAGTACAACGCAACTGCGCCTTACGTTGCCTGCGGTTGCGAATGGTGGTGGTACGGGAGAGGTGAACTTACAGGCATGGGCATCCGAACCGAATGTGACATGGGATGGTGGTGGGGTCGGCATGAATGTGACGAATGACGGCGGAACGAATGGATTTAGTAGATTGAATACGAGTATTGGTCAATCCTTCATCCGTTTTGTCCCAAACGGTGGGGCAATGAAATTTTATACTACTGCAAACAATGGAACGTTCTATGACACTATGACAGTGCAAGATGGGAAAATTGGTATTGGGACGACGAATCCAACAAAAAGATTGGACGTTGCCGGTGATATACGATCAACGGGACAGCAGATTATCAATAATGGTTCTCCGACAATCTATCTTCAAGACACAGACGAAAGAAGCGCGATGATTCATGTAAACAGCAATCTCTTTTATGTTTTGAGAGGAGATGGAGTCAATTCTACTGGTTGGGCGACGACAGCAAACGGGCGTTGGCCGTTGGTAATCAATTTAGAAAATAATGACGCAACTTTCGGGGGAACGGTGTCAACCTCTAAGCTTTGTCTCGATGGGAATTGTCAGTCAACTTGGCAGGCAGGACCGCAGGGGGTACAAGGTATTCAAGGGTTGCCTGGAACCAACGGTACGAATGGTACGAATGGGACAAACGGTACGAACGGCGCGCCGGGTGCAACTGGAGCAACGGGGCCTGCAGGGAGTCCGTGGGGTGGCGGGAATTTTACCGGTAACGTTGGGATTGGGGTGGCGAGTCCGAATAACAGTATTCAGGTAGCTGATTTAATCAATTTTCCTAATGACAAAAATGGAACCTTTTTAGGCTACCAAGCTGGAAAAGTAACTACGGGAGTTTTTAATGCTTTCGTAGGTTATCAAGCTGGATTATCCAATACCTCTGGAGCTAAAAATACCGCTAATGGATCTGAAGCGCTATATTCTAATACAACTGGATTTGAAAATATCGCTATAGGATATCAAGCGCTTCGTAGTAATAAAAGTGGGTATCAAAATACCGCCATAGGACTTCAAGCGCTTTATTATAATACCACTACATATAGTCCCTCTACTGGAGCTCAGACCGGCGTCGGAAATAACAACACTGCTACTGGATATAACGCGCTTGTATTCAACAGCACCGGTAGCGCTAACACCGCCACTGGACATCAAGCGCTTTATAACAACATTACTGGAACTAACAACACCGCTATAGGGTACAATGCTAATGTCGCTACTGGTGCCCTTACCAATGCAACAGCAATTGGTAATGGCGCAATTGTTGATGCAAGCAATAAAGTGCGTATCGGTAATGATTCTGTAACCGTTATCGGAGGGAAAGTGGCGTGGTCGAATTTATCGGATATTCGTCTTAAAAAAGATATTCAGGGTAGTGATTTGGGTTTGGACTTTATTAATCAGTTGCACCCTGTTTCCTTTCGGATGAAAGACGGTAATGGTGCGCTTGATTATGGATTCATTGCACAGGAAGTTGAAGCGGCGCTTGGGGATCGAAAAACAAATATTATATCAACGGACAATACGAAGGAAAAGATGAAAGCGATGCGATACACGGATCTTATTGCCCCTCTTGTGAAAGCGGTACAGGAACAGCAGAAGGAAATAGAAGTATTGAAATTGGAAGTGGAGACGCTACGCCTGTCATTCTGAGGAGCCAGAGGCGACGAAGAATCTAGATCCTTCGCCAGGCTCAGGATGACAGTTTTGTAGTCGTGTATTTGTTCTGTGGACAAGGTGGGGGCGTTGTAAGAAAAAAGCCTAAAATAAGGCATTTGACAGGTGGGGAGAGGAGTGGTATGATCGGCTCTAGCTTACCCTACCTTTCGGTGGGGTTGTAACATATCTCTCCCAACCATGGAGATCCTGCCGATCGTTGGCCTCACTGCCACGCATCGATAGTAACAATAAAACTCTCGTAGAAACAACGGGGAGTTTTTATTTTTGTAACTGGTCAACCACCCCTCGCCCCTCCTTTGAAAGGAGGGGAATCTCTCCCCCTTTTCAAGGGGGAGTGGGAGGGGGTTTGTAAATGTGAAATTTTAGACTATGTCCGAACGCAAATTTTTTACGACCGCACACGACGCCATACCGTTGCCGGATCTTATCGAGATCCAAAAGGCATCGTATAACTGGTTTATCAAAGAAGGACTCCATGAGCTCTTCGAGGAAGTGTCGCCGATCAAAGATTTTACCGGTCGCGACCTGGAGCTCTACTTCGAAGATTTTTATCTCGACGAGCCGAAGTTCAATGAAGAAATGTCGCACCAGAAGAACGTCACCTTCGAAGCGCCACTTCGCGTGAAGACACGACTCGTAAACCAGCGCACGGGCGATTTGAAAGAGCAGGAAGTGTACATGGGTGATTTTCCGCTCATGACATCGCGCGGGACATTTATTGTGAACGGCATTGAGCGTGTTGTCGTATCCCAGATTATACGATCCGCAGGAGCGTTTTTTACTTCCGAAGAATCGCGCGGTCGTCGTCTGTATGGTGCGAAGATGATTCCGAACCGTGGCGCATGGCTTGAATTTGAGACGGACCAGAACAACGTCATTTGGGTGAAGATTGATCGCAAACGCAAAGTGGCGGTAACGAGTCTTCTTCGCGCGTTCGGGCTTGGAAGCGATGAAGAATTATTGGCGCTTTTTAAAGATGTTGATACGCACGCCTCGACTCGTTTTATTGAATCGACACTAAAGAAAGATAACGCAACATCGGAAGAAGAAGGATTGAAAGAAGTCTACAAACGTATTCGACCAGGGGATCTTGCGACCGTTGATAACGCGCGATCACTTATTTATGCCATGTTTTTTCGCTTCGATCGGTATGACTTTGGGCGTGTCGGGCGATACAAGATGAACCAGCGTTTCGGGCTTGATATTCCGATTACCAAAGAGATGCGTATTCTTCGACGGGAAGATCTCATTCTCGTATTGAAAGAAATCATCAAGCTCAACCTTTCGCAAAAATCCGCTGACGACATTGATCACTTGGGCAACCGTCGTATTCGTCCGATTGGCGAACTCGTGCAGAATAAATTCCGCGGGGGTTTGGCGCGTATGGAGCGCATCATCAAAGACCGTATGTCCACAATGGACATGACGACGCTCTCGCCGTCAAAGCTCATTAATGCACGTCCGGTTATTGGTGTTGTGAAAGAATTTTTCATGTCTTCGCAGTTGTCGCAGTTCATGGATCAGACAAATCCTTTGGCGGAGCTTGAACATAAACGACGTCTTAGCGCCATGGGTCCTGGTGGGCTTTCCCGTGAGCGCGCGGGGTTTGATGTTCGTGATGTGCACACCACGCACTACGGTCGCATCTGTCCGATTGCAACTCCCGAAGGACCAAACATCGGTCTTGTCGGACACTTGGCAAGTTACGCGCGGGTGAACGAGTATGGATTCATTGAAACGCCGTACAGAAAAGTGGTGAAAGAGGCGGACGGACGCATGCGCATCACGAGCGAGATTGTTTATATGAACGCGTTTGAAGAAGAACGGCACATCACCACGTCGGCAACAACGCCGGTGGACGCGGACGGCTATATCACGGTTGAACGCGCAGAGGTGCGTCGTTATGCGGAGCCGGACATCGCACCCATTGCCGAGATTGAATTCATGGATGTTTCGCCCATGCAGATTGTGTCTATCGCGACAGCACTCATTCCATTCCTCGAACACGATGATGCCATTCGCGCGCTCATGGGAACGAACATGCAGCGCCAAGCAGTACCGCTCATCAATCCGCATGCGCCGATTGTTGGTACGGGCGTTGAGGGTCGTGCGGCACAAGATTCGGGACATGTTATTGTCGCAAGCGGGGCGGGTGTTGTTGCAACCGTTGACGCATCACAAATTCAAATACTTGAAGATACCGGAAGCATTGCAAAATATACACTGCAGAAATTTGTTCGATCGAATGCATCGACATCATTGAATCAGCGGCCGGTCATTACGAAGGGACAGCGGGTCGCCAAGGGGTCAGTGCTTGCGGACGGTTCCGCGACGCAGGGAGGAGAACTGGCATTAGGGCAGAATATTCTTGTTGCGTTCATGGCGTGGGAGGGCGGCAACTATGAAGACGCCATTCTTCTTTCCGAACGACTTATTCATGATGACAAGTATTCGTCCATTCATATTGAGAATTATCAAATTGACGTTCGTGATACAAAACTTGGACCGGAAGTCGTAACATCGGATATTCCAAACATTGGCGAAGAACGATTGAAAGATTTGGATGCAGAGGGCATTGTACGCATTGGAGCGGAAGTGTCGTCCGGTGATATTCTTGTTGGAAAAATTACGCCGAAAGGGGAAGCGGAGCTTTCCGCGGAAGAAAAATTGTTACGGGTTATTTTCGGTGAAAAGGCGAAAGATGTTCGCGACTCTTCGCTCTATTTGGAACACGGTGAACACGGGAAGGTCGTGGATATAAAGATTTTTTCTCGCGAGCATGGTGATAAACTTTCTGCGGGAGTGGCAAAGACTATTCAGGTTGCCATCGCTTCGCTGCGCAAGATTCAAGTGGGAGATAAAATGGCGGGTCGACACGGAAACAAAGGTGTGATCTCGCGTATCGTGCCGATTGCGGACATGCCATTTCTTGCAGATGGAACGCCAATGGATATTATTCTTTCGCCACTGGGGGTTGTGTCTCGTATGAACTTGGGACAAATTTTGGAAACACATCTTGGGTTTGCGGCGAAGAAACTTGGGTATACCGTCGCGTCTCCGGTGTTGAACGGAGTGAACGAGCAGACGATTCGTGAACAGCTTATCGCCGCCGCATTGCCGCCGCATGGAAAGATACAGCTTTTGGATGGCCGCACCGGTGATCGGTTTGATCAAGAGACGACGGTTGGTATCATCTATATGTTGAAGTTGAACCATATGGTTGAAGATAAGATTCATCAGCGATCCATCGGTCCGTACTCGCTTATCACACAGCAACCGCTTGGAGGAAAAGCGCAATTCGGTGGACAGCGGTTCGGTGAAATGGAAGTCTGGGCGCTTGAAGGGTATGGCGCGGCACACACACTGCAAGAAATTTTGACGATTAAATCCGATGATGTGCCCGGACGTTCAAAAGCATACGAAGCGATTATCAAGGGTGAGCCCATCAAGAAGATCAACATTCCGGAATCATTCAACGTGCTTATGCGCGAGTTGAAAGGATTGGGTTTGGATGTGGAATTACTGGATGCGAAGGGTGCGGTTATTCCCGAGAAAAAATTTATGGATAGTGATTCTGCCCGTGAGCGTACGCCGAGGGCGTAACGCGAACGGATGCAGATCACTACCCCGCCCTCTAAGCACTATGAAAAAAGTTATTACGTTATATACAATGCTGTTCTCCTCCCTCAAGCAATTCTTTAATTTTTTGAGCATAGAGGGCGGGGTGCTCATTGTTTTAACAACTCGACGAGCGTCTCGTTGAGAACAATGGCATATGTTTGATCCAATCACATTCGACTTCGCTGCCATCCGTCTTAAGGTGGCGTCACCGGACGTAATTAAAACGTGGTCACACGGCGTTGTGACAAAACCGGAGACGATTAATTATCGAACGCAAAAGCCGGAGAAAGACGGGTTGTTTTCCGAGCGTATTTTCGGTCCATCGAAGGACTGGGAATGTTATTGTGGAAAATATAAAAAAATTCGATACAAAGGCATTGTGTGCGACAAGTGTGGCGTTGAAGTGACGCGATCGATTGTGCGACGAGAACGCATGGGGCATATCGAACTTGCTTCCCCTGTTTCACATATTTGGTTTTTGCGCGGTGTTCCGTCGAAAATTGGTATTGTATTGGATCTTTCCGTGCAGCAGTTGGAAAAAGTTATTTATTTTGCCAATTTTATCATCCTTCGTGTTGATGAAACTTTGCGAGCTCAAACGCTCGAACAATTGAAAGATGAAGTACACATGAAGAGGAAACAAATTGAAGGTGAGTGGATGCGGGAGGTGCAAGAATTGCAATCCAAGCCAGACAGTGAAGCGCGCAATGGGGAAATTATTCGTGTGAATGAGCAAAAAAATGAACGGATAACCGAGCTTGAAGAAGCAGCGCATCTTGCGGAAACGGAGTTAAAGGCCTTGGCCCCCATGGCGATCATTTCGGAAACAGCGTATCGGGATCTTTCATTGAAATATGGACATGTGTTTGAAGCGGGTATCGGCGCGGAGGCGATTTACGCGTTGCTGAAAGCGATTGACGTTGCCAAATTCATCCATACATTAGAACAAACTCTTCTCGATACGACGGGTGCGAAGCGAGAACGACTTGTTCGTCGTATAAAACTTTTGAAAAGTTTGAAGAAAAATGGCATTCATCCGGAATGGATGATTATGACGGTTGTTCCCGTTATTCCGCCGGATCTTCGTCCGATGGTGCCGTTGGATGGTGGACGTTTCGCAACGTCTGATTTGAATGATTTGTATCGGCGTGTCATCAACCGCAACAATCGTTTGGAACAGTTGATTGCGCTCCATGCGCCGGAGGTTATTACCCGAAATGAGAAGCGCATGTTGCAAGAGGCGGTTGACGCGCTTATTGATAATTCAGCACGACAAGGGAAAACGGTGACCGCATCAACAGGGCAGAAGCGGCAGCTGAAATCCATCGCGGACATGCTGAAGGGTAAGCAAGGACGTTTCCGACAAAATCTTCTTGGGAAGCGTGTAGACTATTCCGGTCGTTCGGTGATTGTTGTCGGTCCGCATTTGCAACTGCATCAATGTGGATTGCCGAAACGCATGGCACTGGAGCTCTTTAAGCCGTTCATTATTTCAAAACTCATTGCTCGAGAAATTGTGCACAATGTACGCTCGGCATCTCGATTCATCGAATCAGGTGCTTCAGTTGTGTGGGACATTCTTGAAGAGGTTACGAAAGACGCCTATGTCCTTCTGAATCGCGCGCCAACATTGCATCGTCTTGGTATTCAGGCATTTCAGCCGATCTTGATTGAAGGAAAAGCGATCCAAGTACATCCTATGGTATGTAGCGCGTTCAACGCCGACTTTGATGGCGACCAAATGGCAGTGCATGTTCCGTTGACAAATGAAGCACGGCGCGAAGCGAAAGAGCTCATGCTGTCGTCAAAGAATCTTTTGAAGCCAGCAACCGGCGAACCGGTGGTGACGCCGAACCAAGACATCGTATGGGGCTGCTTCTATTTGACGAGTAATCGTCCTGCAGTCGACGAGCAGCATCCGCGTCGTTTTGGATCACCCGAAGAAGCAGTGCTCGCGTATCAATTGCGTTATATTCATTTGCAGGAAGATATTCTTGTTCGTTTTGGCGCGACAAAACGTCAGATGCCGGAGTTTGAAAAAGGATTCTTAAAAACAACTGCGGGACGTATTATCTTCAATCGTATTATTCCCGAGAAATTGGGATATAAGAATGAAGTGATGGATAAGCGAAAGCTTGGAACCATGGTGCGCTTGTGCATAGAATTGTATGGACGAGAACGGACCGTCGAATTTCTTGATGCGACGAAAGAACTTTCCTTCGAATATTTGACGAGCTCCGGGATGAGTTGGGGGATGGACGACGTTCCGGTTATTAAAGAAAAGCCGGCGCTTCTTGCTGAAGCGGAGCGAAGAGTGGATGAAGTGCATGAACAATATGCGGAGGGACTTTTAACCGAGAGCGAACGATCGCGACAGATTATTAAAGAAATTTGGTTGCCCGCCATGAAAGAAGTGGTCCGTCTTTCGAAAGAAAGTCTGAATAAAACGGGGTCTATTTTTTCTATGATTGAATCGGGTGCTCGCGGTTCTTGGACGCAGTTGACGCAGATTATTGGTATGAAAGGGCTTGTGACAAATCCATCGGGTGAAATTATTGAACTGCCGGTGAAGGGGTCATTCAAAGAAGGGTTTGACGTATTGGAATATTTCATTTCAACACATGGCGCGCGAAAAGGATTATCCGATACTGCGTTGCGTACCGCGAACGCGGGATATTTGACGCGACGTCTTGTCGATGTTGCACAGGACTTGGTGGTCTCGGAGGAAGATTGCGGTAACGTGGAAGGCGTTGTTATTACTTCCGAAGAATCCGAGGCAATGGGTGAACACCTTGTTGAACGCATTATCGGTCGGTATACCATTGACGATATTAAAGTAGGCAGAAAAACGGTCGTGAAGAAAGATAATTTCATTACTGAAGCAGATGGCCGATCACTTACCGAATACGGGGCGAAATCCGCGCATGTTCGTTCCGTGATTACATGTAAAACAATCAAGGGTATTTGTCAGAAGTGTTACGGATATGACCTTGGATACAATAAACCGGTAGCAATGGGGATTGCGGTGGGTATCATTGCTGCGCAGTCCATTGGTGAACCGGGGACGCAGCTCACCATGCGTACATTCCATACGGGTGGTGTGGCAGGACAAGATATTACGCAGGGGTTGCCGCGTGTTGAAGAATTGTTTGAAGCGCGAACACCGCCAACGTTTCGACGCGCATTTTTGGCTGATGTCCCAGGGCGCGTTACAATTATCGAAGAACAACGGACGATAACTGACGCAGAAGGGAAGACGGTTGTGGTGACAGCACGTGGGCAAAAAGTTATTACTATTGCCTACAGTGATATCGAACTTGATCGTTATGGCGGGAAAGAAGCGGATGGAACGATTGTGGAAAGCGCTTCAGGATCATTAGAATTAAAGAAGAAGGGTCGCAAAAAGAAGACGGTAACGGTCGTCGGGGATATCCTTGTAAAAGATGGTGATGCCGTTCCGGAGGGCGCCGCACTGCTTCGTACAAAAGATGGGAAGACCGTTGATGCGCGTCGCGCGGGAATTGCGTTCATTGGTGAAGATGGCGTCGTTTCCGTCAAAGTGCCAGTGGATAAATTATATGAATACATCGTGCCGCAAGGATTAGATATTCAAGTGAAAGATGGTGATATCGTGAAGGCGGGAGATCAGCTTACCGATGGAGCGTTTGACCTGCATCAGCTGCACACATTGCGGGGGAAACGTGCGGTTGAACAATATATTGTGAAAGAAATTAAATCCGTGTACGCATTGCATGGACAGAAGTTGAACGATAAGCACGTGGAGCTCATTTGTCGTCAACTTTTCTCGCGTGTGTATGTTGAAAAGGCGGGTGATACGATTCTTCTTCCGGGGGAAATTGTTGAGAAGGCGGAATTTTTGGAAGAGAATCAGCGTATTGGGAAAGGGAAGGAGGGGGGCGAGCTTGCGGAAGCGACTGAATTGCTTTTGGGTATTTCGAAGGTGTCGCTCTCCACGCGATCGTTCTTGTCCGCTGCGTCGTTCCAAGAAACCGCGCGCGTGCTTATCAGCGCGGCAGTTACGGGTAAAGTGGATCATCTTGAAGGGTTGAAGGAGAACGTCATCATCGGGCGTCTCATCCCGGCAGGTACCGGCTTCCGTATGCCAGCGCCTATCACCGAAGCACTCGTCGAAAAAGCAAAAGCAGAATAAACAGCTATCCGTATATTCCCTGAGCTTGTCGAAGGGCGGTAGAAGTCACCGCCTCTGGCGGGATCCCGCCAGAGGCGGGACAATCGCACACAATAATTCAAAATCCTCTCGAGCAATCGAGGGGATTTTTGGTTTTTGCAATCTTGACACTATAAGGTGGATGTAGTATAAGTACAGCGTTGCTTGAGGTTACGATTTTGCCTATTAGAAGAATAGGCAGTGCCGTAGCCTGAAGCACGTAGTGGCTATCCGTACCTGGCGGTTTCCAGGAAGAAAACATTTTAGGAGGTACGGCGATGTCTACCAAGAACACGCCGAACGGTGTGGAAGCGGAGCAACTGCTCGCCACGGGAGACCAGGTCGGTGGTATCCACGATCTGGGGAACAAGCTGTTGCGTAGACTGCCGCGTGATCACGCGCAGGCGCTACTCGCTAATGGCGGCATCTACATCCAGGCGTACAGTCGCATGCTGGATGAGGTGCTTTCGCGACTGACGGGCATCATCGTTTGTCGCATCAAGCCCGATCGCACTCGCACCCCCCAGCAGGCCATCGACGCCACGCGTCGAGTGCAGTACGCGAACAGAGACGTGGTCGTGACGATGCCGATGGGCGAGGGCAACGAAGAGGTCGAGATGACTTTCTTCAAGCCCGGCCGCCGGCTCACGCCCATGGAACTCGCGGCCGAATACGATGTTCGCGACCTTGAGCCGGATCCGATTGTACTGGCGGCCATCAATGAAGCTGATCCGGCTTTCGCGGATACGACCCCGAACGGCACTCAGTGGCCGTTGCCTGGTGGCGGCTACGGTTTCATGGCCTTCCACTGCGACGACGTCGACCGGCGCTGCGTCGGCGTGGGCCGGCGCGTCGGTGGCTGGGGCGGCGGCTGGTCGTTCGGCGGCGTCCGCAAGAAGAAGGCCCTTGGATCCTAGGGCACTTTGTACTACCGGCCTTTGGATTCTTCGATCCTTGAGGTTTCGGGAAGAGCTTGCTCTTCCCGAAACCTCTTTTTTATTCCTCCAACATACGCTACACTACCATCAGATAAATTTGAAAAATCTGCGGGTATTCCTTCGGATTGTTTATCTCGCATTGCCATATCGCCAGAATACGGTTGGCTACGGCTTACCGTCGCGTGCCGTGTGGCAAGGAGTTTCCAAAGAAACTTGGTACAGTGTGCTGGTGGACTTACAATCCCACATACGATACAGCTCCAAGAGTGATTCGCGGGGCAGTGATACGGATGGCGCACTGTACACACATGACCTTCAACCGCGACAACGACGACCAGCGCTACGTCAACGTGAACCGGAACGACAATGACTGGAACGACAGCTGGTCGTTCGGCGGCGTCCGCAACTTTCTTTGGGGAGAAGTAAACACCCGGTGTCCATTGGACACCGGGTGTTGCATATGTTACAGAATTTTTTTCCAGCCGCCGAGTTGGCGGCCAACATCTGCTATTGGCACCGTGATTGCGGCGAGTGTTTTTGCATCAATCGCTTTGAGTTCAAATGCCGTCTGCAGAAAATATTTTAAGAGATCGAGTTTCATGCTCGCTTTCTGGATGAGGAGCGGCTTTTGAGATCGTTCGGAATAGCCGGTGATAAGCAGGAGTTCTGTGAGTTCGATCATGAGTCCTGTTATTTTTTCACCGAGCGAATATCGGAGTAGGCGTGGAATGCGCGGGAGATGATTGATCCAGAGTTTGAATGCAGAAGATAATTTTTGTACGACCGGTAAATTGGGGGTGTCGAAACTCCGTTGGGGGGGGGGGGTAGTGTTCATAGAAAAAATTTATGAAAAAATTATGTTCGTCCTCGTATGACGATATCATTGCGATTGAAAATTTGCTAGGCGCGTGGCAGGAGTTTGTGTGTGGGAAGCGGGCAAAGCGCGATGTGCAGGATTTTTCTCGTAATCTTATAGACGAGGTTTCAGCACTCCATGACGACCTTGCACGCGGAGCCTATCGCCACGGGGGTTACGAACATTTTGTGGTGCATGATCCGAAGCGTCGCGATATCCATAAGGCAAGCGTGCGTGATCGGCTCGTACATCACGCGGTGTATCGGGTGCTGTATCTTTTCTTCGACTCCACGTTTATTGCAGATTCTTTTTCGTGTCGCTTTGGGAAAGGCACGCATCGGGCAATGGATCGTTTCCGTTCGTTCGCGTATCAGGCGAGTCACAACCACACGCGGACAGCATGGGTACTGCAATGTGACATTCGAAAATTCTTCGCTTCCGTTGATCACGCGATCCTTTTGAGCATTCTTTCGGAATATATTCCTGATCGTCGCATTATGGGGCTTCTTGTAAATATCATCGCCAGTTTTTCCGGCGTCCGGCCGGGTGTCGGGCTTCCGCTTGGCAACCTCACCTCACAGCTTTTCGTAAATATCTACATGAACGTGTTTGACCAGTGGGTGAAGCATCGCCTGCATGCTCGCGGGTATGTGCGGTATGCGGATGACTTTGTCATTTTTTCGTATGATCGCACGGCACTTGTGAAAGCGATTCCACTTATTGGACAGTTTTTACAAGAACACCTCCACCTTTCTCTTCACCCGACAAAAGTGCATATTCGCACTGTGGCATCGGGCGTTGATTTTCTCGGCTGGGTGCATTTTCCGGATCACCGCGTACTCCGAATGGCGACGCAACGGAGAATGATGCGGCGGATTGTTGCACATCCAACGGACGCAACATTCCAATCATATTATGGATTGCTCGGGCATGGGAATGCGCAGGGACTCACGGCGACGGTTCGCAACATGCACTGGCTCTTACAGGATCAATTGATATCTTAGAACTTTATACCCAAAAAAACAAAACACCCCTTGCGGGGGTTTTGTTTTGATCCACATAGTACGGATCTCGATTGTCAACTATTCGTAGTATAGCATGTATATAATCTCTGTCAATAGTATTATATCTTTGATATACTTTGTGTCAGTCTGGGGGTGGCGTAGTGCGGGATCTCGATTGTCAACGAAGATCCTGGGGGTGCAAATCCCCTCATCTCCAGGCTTTTAGAAATACCTTTTTTCTGCTATAATTCCTTCATGGTGAAAAAACAAAAAATACAAGAGAAATCCGATCGTCCTCGCCAGCCTGTGGAGGGCGGACGGCGCACAAAGAAGCGGCGAGAAAAAGAAGAAGGATTCGAACTTCCTTCGCTCCACCTCTCGCGCGAAACGAAACAAGGCGTGCTTGTCGTTTTTTTATTTGCCGTCGCGTTTCTTGGCTTCCTTTCGCTTCTTGACCTTGCCGGGGTGGTCGGTGCTTCAATCAATCAATGGCTTGGCACACTCTTCGGTTGGACGCGCTGGGTGCTTCCCTTCATGCTCTTAGTTCTGGGATATCTCTACCTCTACCCGGAAAAATATGTCGTGAAATGGGTGCACATTGTTGGGCTGATTTTTTTTCTTCTTTCCTTCCAGGGGCTCTTGCATTTAGCGATTGATTTCCCCGAGAGCCTCGTTGCCGCGCGCTTGAAACAGGGCGGGGGGTATCTTGGATTTATCGTTTCGTATCCACTTCAGCGATACATGGGGTTCCCCGCAACACTTGTCGTGCTCCTCGCGGTATTTCTTTCGTCGTTCCTTCTTACATTTGAAACATCGCTTTCTCGTTTTCGTGAGCATGCGTTCATGATCGTTCGTTTCTTTCGGTGGTTTCGTATGCGGTGGCTTTCGTATCGATATAATCGTCCCTCTTCTTCTTCACCCTCTGCGACTGATGAGGGAGTGATAGGATTTGAGGAAAGAGAAATACCGGAAGAGAGTCAAAAGTCGAAAGTCGAAAGTCGAAAGTCATCGGGAGAGGTGCAAACAGTTACCGAAGAGGATGGGCAGATGGCGATGACGGTACAAAAGCGACGAACACGACGGAAACTGGATTTACCTTTTGATCTTCTTGAGCCGACAACAGGAAAGCCGACGAGCGGCGATATCGTTGCAAACGCGGAGATCATCCAACGCACGCTCAAAAATTTTCATATTGACGTCGAAATGGGCGAGGTGTCGGTGGGGCCAACAGTAACGCAATACACATTAAAGCCGGCGGAGGGTGTTCGTCTTTCAGAGATCACCGCGTTAAATAATGATCTCGCATTGGCGCTTGCAGCCCACCCCATTCGTATTGAGGCTCCGATTCCGGGCAAGGCGTTGGTTGGCATGGAAGTGCCAAACCAGAAGGTGGCTATCGTACAGCTTCGTGAGCTTTTGGATTCCGATGAATTCAAAAAGCGAAAGTCAAACATGATGATTGCACTGGGGAAAGACGTATCCGGAAAACCGTGGTTCGCTGATTTGCCGTCGATGCCGCACATGCTTGTCGCGGGGTCGACGGGTTCCGGAAAATCGGTGTGTTTGAATACTGTTATCGTTAGTTTGTTGTATCAGAATGGTCCGGATGATTTGAAATTTATTCTTGTCGATCCGAAGCGCGTCGAACTTCCGATATATAATAGCATTCCGCATTTGTTGACGCCGGTGATTACGGATGTTAAAAAAACCGTCAACGCGTTGAAGTGGCTTATCAGTGAGATGGATCGCCGCTTCGATATTCTTGCGAAGAATAAAAAGCGCGACATTGCGTCATACAATCGTGATAACGCGGATCGCCTTCCGTATATTGTTGTCATCATTGATGAGCTCGCGGACCTTATGGTAGCGGCGGCAAACGAGGTGGAAGGATCCATTATCCGACTGGCACAGATGGCGCGTGCGGTCGGTATTCATTTGATTGTTGCGACCCAGCGTCCGTCGGTTGATGTGCTGACGGGACTCATTAAGGCAAACATCACATCGCGTATCGCGTTTGCGGTTGCGTCGCAGATGGACTCGCGCACCATTCTTGATACCGGAGGAGCCGAAAAACTTCTCGGGCGCGGCGATCTTCTCTTCATTTCTCCTGAACTTTCAAAACCGAAACGTTTGCAAGGAGGATTTGTCGGTGAACGGGAGATTCAGCGAATCGTTGCTTTTTGTGGGACACAGGGCAGCGCAGAATACGATCCGAATGTCGTCGAACGGCAATCGGCGGCGGCAGGGACAACCGGTAGTGATGGTATTCCATCGCAATATGAGGATAGCGATGCACTTCTTCCACAGGCGAAAGAGGTTATTCTGCAGGCAGGGAAAGCCTCGGCATCGTTATTGCAACGTCGATTAAAGGTGGGATATGCGCGCGCCGCTCGACTCCTTGATTTGTTGGAAGAAGAGGGGTTTATCGGTCCTGGGGAGGGGGCGAAGCCGCGAGAAATATTGTTCCGCGAGGTGGAAGATGGTACAATAAACGATGTGGATAGCTTAACCGATGATGCGCCTGCTCGCGAAAGTCTTGATGAAGATAAGGAGGTTGAAGAATTAGATGCAGAGGAAAGTGACGATGAAGAGGCGGAAGAGACTACCGAAGAAGAAGATGTGGAGGAAGAGAATGAATCTGAAGAAACAATCGAAGATACTGAAGCGGAAGATGAACAGGAGGAGAATGAAGAACCCGCCAAAAGTTCGCCATAGGCGAACAATTAGGCGGGCCCGCCACAATGGCCATGCCTTTGGGCGGGGAAGAAATCAAGTAAAAAAATCGTCAAAATAAAAATAAAAACACAACGTCGGCATCGTGCATGATTTTGTGTTTTTAGTTATTTTGAGACTGTAAAAAGAATCATTATTCTTCGAGCGAAGCCCTGCGGAGTCGAGAAGTACGTCATATGATAGCTTCTCGACCGGGCTCGAAGAATATAATTTTTTACGCTCTCATCTTGTAAACATTGTGGTAGATTTTCGCAAAAAGACTATCGGTCCGAAGGACGCATTTGGTTCTATCTTTCGTCGTCGTCGTGAGGAGATGGGTATGACACTCGGGACTGCGGCAAAACAGACCGGCGTTCCTCGTCACTATCTCTCCGCTCTTGAGGAAGGGCGTTATGGTGAGCTCCCCGGTTTTGTCTACGGAAAAAGTTTTGTGCGTGTGTACGGATCGTTTCTTGGTCTTTCTGTGGCGCCATTGCTTCGCGCGTTTGTTGATGAGTATACACTTGTTCGGGCGACTAGAAGTATAAAAAAACAATCGAAAGTAGAAAAATCCCCCTTTATTTTTATTACACCGTTTCGTGTGCGTTGTTTTCTTGCGGGCGCTCTCGTGCTTGTGCTTGCTGTCTATATGGGAGGAGAATTGGTTCGATTCGTTCGTCCTCCAACGCTCACTATTATGAGTCCGGAGGATCAGCTCATTACGAATGCGCCAACGGTACAGGTTGCGGGGAGCGTTGATCCAAACGCCGTGCTTACAGTGAATGATGTCGCAGTAAATAATGAAGAGGGTAATTTTTCCGTTCTTGTTCCCATTACCGTTGGCGTGAACACCATTAATGTTCGCGCGTCTCGGCGCCATGGGAAAGAAACAGCAGTAGTCCGTAACGTCATTCGTAACGCAAGCGGTATTTCATTAAAATAATATATTTATGCCTGTACTTAGTGCAAAACTTAAAGCGGCGCAGGAGGCCATCAATCAGATTCGTGACCGGTTCGGTGATATGTCTATTATGAAATTGGGCGATGCAAAGCGCATGGTCGTTGATGCGGTGCCTACGGGATGTCTTTCATTGGACATTGCGCTTGGCGTCGGCGGGTTTCCGCGTGGACGTGTCGTCGAGATTTATGGGCCGGAAGCGAGTGGTAAAACAACCATTGCACAACATGTGATTCGTGAGGTGCAAAAAGCGGGTGGCATTGCAGCGTTTGTGGACGCGGAGCATGCGCTTGATCCCGAGTACGCAAAAAAGATTGGAGTGGATGTGGAAGAATTGCTTATCTCGCAACCGGATAATGGCGAACAGGCACTCGAAATTGTCGAGACACTCGTGCGATCGAATGCGGTGGATGTGATTGTTGTGGATTCGGTGGCGGCGTTGGTCCCCAAAGCGGAGATCGAAGGCGAGATGGGGGATTCGCACATGGGGCTCCACGCGCGACTTATGAGCCAAGCGCTTCGGAAATTGACGGGCATCATTTCTAAGTCGAAAACTATTGTTATTTTTATTAATCAGATCCGAATGAAGATCGGTATTGTGTTTGGCAATCCCGAGACGACGACTGGTGGTACGGCGCTTAAATTTTATGCGTCGGTGCGGGTGGAGGTGCGTCGGAGCGCGCAGATAAAGCAAGGTGACCAGATGATCGGTAACCGCGTGAAAGTAAAAATCGTGAAGAATAAAGTGGCTCCGCCATTTCAGTTTTGCGAATTTGATAGTATGTACAATGAAGGCATCTCACTTTCCGGTGATGCACTTGATACGGGGACGACTTTGGGGGTTGTAAAAAAGGCGGGGAATTCATACAGCTACGGTGAGACAAAATTAGGCGTGGGGCGTGAAACAGCGAAAACATTTTTACGTGCGCATCCGGAACTCATTGCCGAGATTCGCGCAAAGGCAATTGCAGTGGTGCAGGAAGGAAAGCAGCATAGCGACGTTGTGCCAACAGCAAAGTCTCCGGCGGAGCCGGACCAGGCTTTGCGTGGCGGCGATGAAGCTGACGCACCTCCACCAGAGAAAGAATAATATTCTTCGAGCGTAGTCGAGAAGTTCCATACGATCCCTTTCGGGATCGTATTTTGTAACTGCCTCCCGCGCGGGCATACCTCGCCGAGATACGCTCCCGCATCGGGGAAAATGGCTGCGCTCAGCGCGGGAGCCTTCCGCGTTCCCTCTGCCAGATCGTCAGCATCCAAGTGCCGCGGTTTCCCTGCGCTTACGCGCTAGCCACTTTTCCATCGACGCGTCCGCTATCATCTCGGGAGGTATGTCCTGCAAGGGAGGCGGGTTGGCATGGCATGGTCTTGACACGGCATTCTTTTCTGTTTAGGATTGGGTCAAGGCATACTTTCTATTTTGGAGGAACAGAAAATCCTTCACACTCGTTTAAGAGGAGAGTCATCATGGCACCGAGACAGCAGTCGGGAACAGTAGTAGCGACGGGAGAAAGCATGGCGATCCGTATCGGTCCGAAGCCAGTGCTATTTCCGGTGCGGACTATCCAAGAAGCCCTCGATGTGTTGGAGGGCCTTTACCCCTTCGGTGACTCAGCACGCCTTTCGCAGCCGGGGGCAGGGGCTGTCGGATCGTTTCTCTTCGAGTACAACGGCATCATTGGAGATCAGGCGTTTTCGGGAGCGGATCTCGAGCCGCTTCTCGCAGAACTCTTCTTGCCCTTTGCTATTCCTCAATCCTTTGATCATGCGTACGGAGGATCGTACGTCCATGTTCGGAGGGTGGATAGCGGAGGCGGCGCGACAGATCATCGCTTTTTCTTCTGCATCGAACTGCGGGCGGAGTATCGCGATGTTGTTCTCGACTGGCTCCGTCGTCGGAAGGAAAGCGAGGACAAGGAGGAGTGGCTCTTCTTCACTCTCGACTAGAACACCACAATGGGACCTCCCGAGCAGTCATGATGTGCGACTGACTCGGGATTTTTTTGTCAAAAATGAGGAATCAAAAAACCGCCCTTCGGCGGATCTCATTTTTTCCTATTTTTCTAGGAGTTGGAGGAATTCAGCGAGCGAAATACCTGCTTGCTTGAGAATAGTTGTAATCATTTTTCGTGAAAGATCGTGAGCGTGGAGAGGAATTGTCGTACTCATTCCGGTAAGCGGGTGTCGGATACGGATGTGACTTCCTTTTTGTCGAAGCATAATAAAACCTCCGCGGTGGAGCGCGCGGAGGAGTTCTTTAGCAGAGAGAATGGGGAGGATGCTCATGCCACAGAAACGCTCACCGGTTGTCGGATAGTATGTTTCTGTCTTAGGGCATCTTCTACGATACATTCAATACAGAGTTCGATTGCTTCGCGCACCATTACTCTGGCGTGGGTGAGATTTTTCCCCCAAGTCACCACGCCCTGCAATCCGGGAACGGTCACCATAAAGCCTTTTACGTCCGGTTCAAAGACGCATTGATGGAGTCCGTAGTTTGTCTGTATGTATTCGATTTTCTTTTTGTCATTTTTCATACAATAAAAGTATAGCACGAGAAGAGGTTCCTGTGAAGGGATTGTTCACGCGCACCGATTTTTTTTCCGGTTAAAAATCCGCTCTCGGCGGATTTTTTTTAGATTTTTTATGGTGTCCTAGATTATAGTCAGATATTGACACGTTTATTTTTTTATGCTACACTTTTTTCGCGAATGTTATCTAATGGCGGCTCATTTATAATCTAGAGACAATCTAAAACCCAAACGGAGGAACCATCATGGAGAACCCATTCGTGACTCTCGGAATTGCTCCGGGAGCCCTGAAGGGGCTCTCGGATCAAGAAATCGCCGGACTTGTCCGTGTGATGTATCGGGCGTTAAGTCTGATCCACCACCCAGATAAGGGAGGGAAGGCAAAA
>JAUSHC010000056.1 GCA_030648795.1 bacterium
TGCAGTACAAATTTTGTTTTCATAAATTTTTATCCACGACACTTTGCAAAATTCGTTCAAACATCGCTGCGACAGTGGCGATGACGATAGAAATAAAAGTAGTCACAATACCCATAGCAATAAAGCCCGCCGGATCGTCGTCTGTATTATGAGATGTCATAATGAACAGTACTGCCATTACAATTGAGGCACTTACTATTATTGCACAATATTTTATAGTCCGCAAAGCTCTCACGGAATTCAGTGAGAATACTTTATTTTGCCCGATATATCCGAGTAATCTGAACGCCTGATACAGCGCAACAAAAAATGCGATAGATACTGCGTACCCGTACAGGATGAACGGATCAGCGTAAATATGAAACAGGTTTAAGTTTACAGCTCTTCCCTCGGTCAAGGGAAACCGGATCATGATGGCCAGCGCCACGATGCCGATCGCCACAATGACTATTTGAAGAAATATTGTTTGGATTTTTTTCATGCTAACGATGCGTACAACCGGCCCAACAACACGGTCTGCGCATTCCGCCTTTAAGTTTCGAAATTGCCTTTTCGATTCGGATATTTCTCGTTTCCGTCTTTTTGCCAGATGTAAACCAGCAGATCCACTCATTGCGTGCGAGTGTCGTAATATCATCCCATACTGTTCGCGCCACAGATGTTGAAGCAAGGGCCTTGCGTAGATCCTCTGGCATTTTATGTACAACACCACCGGCGATAGCTTTCATGGTAGAGAATAGTTATTATAGCTAAAACAATTTCATTTGTCTCCGTAGTGTTTTGTGTTCCGGAATTTTCTGCGAGACAAGCGCCCAAAACCTCTTGCTGTGATTCATCTCCGCGAGGTGGCAAAGTTCGTGCACGATGAGATAATCGGCAAGTGGTTCCGGAAGAAATACGATTTTGTAATTGAAATTCAGATTCCCCTTCGCCGAGCAACTCCCCCACCGCGACTTCTGATTGCGTATTAATACACTCCCGATCGTGTAGTTGTAGAATTGATTAAAATGCGCGAGTCGTGCCAAAACAATTGCGCGTGCTCGTTCTTTATTCTCCCTGAAATCTTTCACCGAATAGTGTGCGAGTAACTTTTTTGGTCGCGACGCTTGTTCGCGTATTTTCGCTTCTATCCACGAAAACTTTTCACGCACAAACTTTTCTACGTAGGCAATGGCAATGCGCGGGGATTTCGACACAACCACGCTCCCGTCACCGCGTACCGAGATCACCACCCTCCGCCTGCGCGCAGTATTGCGTATACTATAGCTAATCCCATTTATTTCCTTTTGCATTGTAAAAAAAATTCAGAGGCCGGATCTCTGAAATTTTACTACCGAAAAACAACTCGAATCAAGATGTAAAGAATCAATAGTGAGATGAGTGTTAACCACTGCCCCTCTTTGCGCAACTGCTGCACCTTGCCTCCTGCGAGCATAGCAATTGCGACAAATAAGGTAATACAGATCGCCAACACCAAATACATAGAGATCGTGAATGTGTCCGTCCATTCGTGCGCGCCGCTGAATGCACCAAGCACAAAAAGCACCGACATAACGGCAATGGATATGAGAAAAGTTTTCTTTATAGGCATAGATTCTTTCTCCTCAAAAATTGTTATGATGCCTCTACTATACCCCCTCGGACAAAAAAATTACAGAGGCCGAGCCTCTGTAATTTTATCGGATTGTACTATATACTTCCCAACAGCTCTTTCATAAGGAGAATGTCGTGAAACAAGCCACTCTTTCCCCTGAATTCATCGTCGCATGCACGAGGATGAGAAACGCAGCTCTACACAGTTACGTCTGCGGAAAGCCACCGCGCCTCATCCGAAAAATCGCGGACGAGTACAAGCTCATCGGCGACGAACGGAGACGCTTTGGAGTATTCGCGGGGAGCACCCTTCGACGCGCACGAAGCATTTCGATGCGGTGCTTTCCAGACCGCATGATCGTACTCGCCGGCATGATTGGTATCTTCTTCGGATTCCCTGTCGGAGGAATCGTCGGCTTCACGTTCTTGAGTCCATACATCGGCCTCCTCGGATTGTTCGTCGGTATCGCACTCGGCTTCATAGTTGTTTGTGGCGTACTAGCGACACTCTCTATCGCCCAATCGTACATGATGTTCCGCAAAAAATTTCTGCGAGAAACCACGTCCGTCATGGATCACTTCGCGCAGAACGCTAACGCAACCTAGTAGCGCATACCGGTGTCGTTTCTTGCAACGCATTCAGCGAAGCAAAAACGCGCCGTTTTTTTATCCATAGTAACGAGAGAGTTCCGTCCTCTGTAATTTCAAAGCAAAGTTTTTAGAAATCGATAAATCTCAACCATCGCAAACGTATCCAGCGTGCAATATGCGAGAAGGTCTTTAGCAATTTCGTCTTTCTCTTCTTGCGACGTTGTCGGATCAATCATTTTCTCCCAACGCTCAATTGCCTGATCTCCTTTTCGAATAGCAAGTGCCTTATACGAAAGCGCTGGGATAATCACGGGCAAAACGTTTTTAATGCTTGCGCTTCCTTTGAACGCCGCATCAACATAGGAATTTTCTGAAAAAATCGTCATCAAATCAAACATCCTGTCATTCAGCGCCTCAAAAAAAACTGCATAGTCGGGATGCACTTCTGCAAGCTTGGTATTCCGTTGCGACTCATACGACTTATACCAAGAAATAACAGAGCCCCGCTCATCAAAATCTGCACGCATGCGCTCGACAAGCGGCAACGTCAAATCGCCCTCGGGATTCGTAATCAGAAACTCTTTGTGTTCCAATCGTCCGTCTTTGTGAAGCGTATGAAGCGAGTACTGAAACGGCACTTGTTCATAGGCACCGAAACCGTCAAACCGAGGAATGGCGCTGGAGTACCCCTCATAATCGAAAAACTGTAACGGAAAAATAAGTCCGTCCAATGCAGATTGTATTGCCGAGTAATTAATAATTGGTTTACCGGCAATATACGCGTCATACTGCGCTTTCTTGGATCCGGTGAGCACTTCGGGATTATCAATATCATTCAAGCGGTAAATTCCTCGATCAATCCAATCGAAAAATATTTTCTTACTTCCACCAATGCGATTAATATCGTGCACGGAATAATCGGGAACGTTCGGGTTAGAATAATGAAACGTCGTGCATTGCGCATTACGCCCCCGATACAGACACTCACACCCTTTCTCCTCCGGCATACCCAGATACGCCTTTATGTCTCGCATTTGTGCTTGCACATCACCCTCTGCATCGCGCACCTCATCGGTCAAATCGACAATGACAAAGAGTTCGTTATAGTTAAGCGTTCCGTGTGGTTGATAATGACTATTGAGATGAATGACACCCGTACTCACAATGTTTATCCCGCTCTGTTCAATAACCGTTTTCTGAAACGCAAGGTCATTGACGTGATGATACGGAACGACGCGCTTTACATCCGTTGTCGCCTTCACCTCGTACAGTTCCCAGCCGTTGCGTATTGCATCAAATCGCAAAACATCTGCTTGCACAAAAAACACATCAGACAAAAAAGCGCCTTGAAAAAGCGCCGGCGGTTTTGTTCCAAGTATCGTGCTGGTAACCGGAACAGCATTGGTTCCCACAATCTCAATCAACTGTCCGTTGGGAAATAAATGACGCGCCGCTTCATCGGCAAGATTCCCCTCTTCAATAATCTTCTTCTCAAACTCCGACAACTCCACACCCTGAAAAAGCTCCGGCTTGTACTTCTTTAGCCAAAGATTCTTTTTGCAATAGGTATATTCAAGATAATCGGTCTTGGTGATGTGCATAGCGAATTCTGTTCACTTCTTTTTTCTTTTACTGCCTTTGCGTCCCTGCGAGAGATTCTTTACCTCCCTGTCAAAGTCAGAAATATAATTTCGATCCTGTTCCACTCTAAACTTCTCATATTCCCTGAGCGCGAGTGTTTCAGCGACTTCGTGACTCACCTTGCCGGCGTTTGTCAAAATATCGTACTCGCTAAACTTAAGAAATGCGTTCAACTTTTCTATCCAATCCTTCATCGTCATCATTCTGCCTCGCGCGGCTTGCATCTCGGCATAGTCAAGATACATGTTACCGATGCGGTTGAGATGCTCCAGCTCTTTTACATCCAAATAGTTTTTAGCAATAACCACATCACTCGGCATTATTTTTCCTAACGGAGACCTTTTCCACGACGTCAGTCCCATTTTTTCTTTTTTTCCATTCACTCTCCCCACAACAATCTCCGCCGCTGTTTTGCCGGTTATCGCAAAATGAAGTTTATTTTGTACCGTCGCGAAAAACTCTTTGCTTTCGTACGCTTGTGGTGAATAGTCAATCGCCGTCGCATAGATGTCAGTAATTTTTTGATATATTCTTCTCTCGCTCGTTCGAATGTCTTTAATCTCCTCGTAAAGCTCCTCAAAATATCGAGTGCTAAACCGCGAGCCGTACTTCATTCGATCACTATCCAAAGCGTACCCCTTGTGAATATAGTTTTTCAGAATTCCGGTAGCCCACTGGCGAAACTGCGCGCCACGTTCGGAACTAACGCGATACCCGACAGAAATAATAGCTTCAAGTGAATATAGCTTTGTATTTCTCTCAATAGATCTTCCACCCTCCTCTTGAACTTGTAAGAAATCCTTACGAGTTGCCTCTTGATCCACCTCTCGCTCTTTATAAATATTCTTGAGGTGTTGGGTAATGTTTTGAGACGTTGTATCAAAAAGCTCCGCCATTTTCTTTTGTGTAAGCCAGATATTCTCCTCGGCGAACATAACCTCAATATGCACTAACCCATCCGGTGATTGATAGAAAGCTATTTGATTGTCCGGCAATTTCTTTTTCATATGATTCTTGATCATCCGTTTTTATCTTGATGCTCTAGTATTTTCGATGGGGGCATTAGAGAATGAAGAATGAATTACAGAGGCCGATCCTCCGTAGTGATAGTTCCACTATACCCCGTCGGGCAAAAAAATTACAGAGAACGGGTCTCTGAAATTTAGTTATTCGTTGTTATCCCGTTCTTAAAATTTTGAAATACTGTTTCCATTTTCTTCAGCTCATCAAACTGCAATGTTTCGGCATACGATTTCCCATCGAGCGATGTACGGGGAAAATAATTGAAAAGTTCCATCGCAAGTTCCTGAGCTATCTCCATATCCGGATTCCCTGCCGCCAGCAAAAGCACATAGTCCTCAAATTCTTCATCAGTATCGTTGAATACCTTCTCAACTATTTCTTCAGTCGTCATGTGATGCTCGGCGTCAATAAAATACGCGCGCAATTCCTCGAGAATCTCTTCCCGTTTCTTTTTAATTAATTCCTTCTGGTCCTTACTCAAAATGTGCTGAGACATATATTTCACTTGTGTGCATAGATTAGTCTCCACGAATCTGTTCGCCTATTCGCTCGCCTGCCCGCCTTTGGCGGGAATTAGAGAATGGTTGAAGTAAATTACAGAGACCCGTTCTCTGGAATTTTGGAGATGCATGTTTAAGTGGCAGTGAAAGCTTGATGAAGGATGGACTGCTCGAGGGTGAGGAGGTCGGATGCGGTGGACTCTTGGTGTTGTTGCAACTCGCGGATTTTTTCGGAAAACGCGTCGAGATGGATGAAAAAATATATTGTTACTCAACAATCCTTTGAATTATCTTTTCCAGCTTTTTGTACTCTACGCTTTTATTGTACTGTGAAACAAAAACATCAAAAACACGAGTGTTGACTCCTTTTTCACTATCCGCTTTCATTTTTCTTAATCCAGAAATAACGTCCCATAACTCTTTGACAAAATTCTCACCATAATCCTCAATCACTCCTTCAACAAAGACCTCATTACCAAACGCAAGTTTAAACGTCTCGAATGATACCGGAATCCATTCTTTTCTATCCACAAGCAATTTATTATTTTCCAACTCTAATCTCAATGCATGTAAAAGATTCTTATATGTCTTCTTTTGGAGCTGATGTTGTATCCGTCGATCCAAATAAAATGCGAACAAAATTCCAGAAAATGTTGAAATAAAAGGGGCAAGAATGTCGGATAATAAATTTTGCATACTTAAAAAATTTCTCTTTATCGATATTTCTCAAACGCATCCTCAAACACCGTATTGTTGTCGTGTGTATAAAACGGGAGACCGACAATCTTATACTCCACATTCTCAAACAGAGTCACCACCTTCCCTTGCCCCGCAATTTCCTTCAAAAAATCTTCCTTCCATTGATCACCAGCGCGCAAATGCTCCCCTTTCGGCTCTACAAATAACTGATAGACGGTCGCCGACTTCGCATCCCTCTCGCGCAAGAACAATATAAAATCCGGCTCCACCGCCCGACCATCAGCAAACCGATACAATTTCAGTCCCTCATTACGCAAAAGTCGCACCTCCTCATATCGCTGCTTCAAATCCGTCATCACATCGTGCAAGAAATGCACAAATTGTTTTTCCTCCTTCGTCCCATAATTTTCATCATAGACATACCAATCCTTCGCACCAAGATCAAGCCGCAAGCTCGCATCGCGCGCAATACTCATCGCCACACCAAACTCCTGATCACCACTATCGGACACCACAATCTCACCATACTTTTCTTCTCGCACTATTTTCTGTATCGGATGCGCGACAAATTCCTTCGTTCCCTCAAACTCGCTCGTATTTGCAAGTACCAACCGTTCAAAATCCTGCAACGCTGATAACGCCGCATCAAGCATATCATTCCGCGAAATAGTAAACACATCTGTCGCCTCTCCCTGCACCGCAACTGTCACCCCGCCAAGATATTTCTTCGACGAGATAAATTCGTGCACAGACGAACAATGCGGAAAAAAACGCACCAAAGAATCGAACCGATAGAACGGTAAACGATATAATGCCTCCCGCCATACCGAAGCATCGAGCGGTGTAATGTCTTTTGTGACGGTCTCGCGTACTCTCCCTGCTCCACCTTTCTCAAACGGCGTCACCTCCTCGCCACCACCTTTGCGCAATGAAAACACAAACCGTTCTGGAATACAGGGAATATCTGCAATGCCCCGAATATGCCGACGACCCGTCTCCCGCTTGTCATTCAAAAATATCTGCCCCTCCTTCCAAAACTTCGTTTGTTTGATTTCCTCTTTTACTTTCACCGTATATGGACGAACATTTTCCGGTTTCGCGAGCGCACCAGTTTTCACCAACGCCGATGTAATCTCGGCAATATAGCGGCTGTCGTGCTTAGTATGATAATATAACTGCTCCACAATCCGCATCTCGTTTGTTAATTCTCTATCAAACTTACGTACAAATCGATCCTCTCCATTTTTCGAAAGCGTAAATGGCCAATACCGCGCGCCGCGCCCGATGAGCTGAGCTTCCGCCATAGTGACTGGCGAAATAGCTCGTCCACCTGATTGTCGCGTCTCATACAACCGCACAATATCAAACAAGTTCAACACGTCCCACCCTTCGTTCAATTTATCGACTGCAAATACAACACGGATTGGATTCGTCTTCGCTTCAAGTGAATTGACTAAAAGCTGTTTTGCATCGCTATCATCCTTTGAGTTCACGGATACGCACTTCTCGGGCGCAAAATCATCTTTAATCTCTCGCACGAGATTTCCAAGCGCAATATCATTCGCGGTAAAATAAGCAAACGCCTGTGCGTGCGCATTACTCCCACGCGTCTTCAGTTTGAGAATATCGCTTACTTTCAAATGCTGAATCACCTTATGAAATTGTGCTTCAAACTCCTGTGACTCCTTAATCCCCCGTGACTTCATCAGCACCACGGGCTTTAATTGCAACCCATTTCGCTCCGCCACCTTACGTCGGTATTGCGAAAGTAAAACCGCACCCAACGCGCGAGCCATCGGCGGAAAATCAATGCCCGCAACTTTAATATCTTTCGAAAATCCATCACTCCGAAACTCCGCAAGATCATAGCGATAAATTATCTTGTCAGCATACTTCTCTGCAATGTCCGGATTCTGGGTATCAATGGTTGCGGTAAACTCCAAAAGCACATTGCGCGTATTCTTTGCCATGACTTTCCGTACCGTTCCTTCCCATGTCATCTTTTCAATCGCTTCGTCTTTACTCAATTTCGCGCGAGTGAGCGCATTGATATGATGTGCCTCGTCGGATAGCAACACAAATTCCCGTCCGTCAAAGTCCTCGAGCGTGAGTGTACTCTCCTTTGGTTCATGTATACGTGTATGCAAACCCTGAATCGTTGTAAAAAAGATATTGATACCATCCGGATCGAATGCGCTGAAATTATCAACCGAGCGAATGGAAACCGTTTTACCGCCGATGACGATCTTCTCGGCAAATTGATACTTTGGTGAACGCGAATTGAGAAAATTATCTTTTGTCTTCTCGATGATGTTCGTGCTGTTCACGAAAAAGAGAAAGTTGCGATATCCAAGCGTATATAAATGAATCATCGCCCCAGCCATCACGAGCGTCTTGCCGGATCCCGTCGCCATATTAAACAACAAATGCACCGGCAATTGTTTGCTCTTGTATTCGCTCAAATAAAACACCAAGCGCCCAAACGCTTCTTTCTGATACTCCCGCAACGGTGCCGCCGGACTTAAATTTGTCGCAACAAAATCCGGCACACGGTTCTTAAAAACCGCGTCCCCGTCCATCCGCTTCTTTGCATCAAAATCTTCGTAGAGCATAGTTACTTCTGGATACAGTGTTGAAGAAAAATAATGACTACATTTAAAACTAGACGAGCACTTTTTTCATTCGCATATTCTTGTTTCGGGTGTGCGCTGCCAGTTTTTCCTCTTTCTCTCATTAAAATTGTATCAATATTTTTAAATATCTCCTCAGTAAATTTATCAACTGGGATCAAACTTTTTTCTCGCGCATTCTTTATAAGAGTATTAATTCCTTCACTGCCACCTATTTTTCCGTCGACCGAAATCTGCAAGAATGCCTGTAAGGATGAAACGGCATGTGTCACGCAATTGCTATATCCCTGATCCGTCTTTACCTGGTACTCCTTGAATGCATCACTTAACTCCCTATTCACATCACTCCATTTTGGTAGAGAAAGAAAATTGATAACTGGAACATAAATTTCTGTTATTATCCTAGAATCCTGTCGTTCAATAAATCCATCGCGAGTGAGAAACAAGTTGACACTGAACTGTTCAAAAATATCGTTCAGTCTGGCAGTAAACTTGTCGAAATCCTGAAATCTCCAACCCGTAATCCGTTCTAAAAACTCTTCATCTGATACATAATCATGTCTGTAAATTCTACCGTTCTCGTTCTTGCGTTCATCAAGAATAGCTTGACAAAAACACGAAAAGAGCTCTAATGCGACATGCTGTGTCTGTTCAAAAAAAATATTTTTAAAGTCTGCGAAGGCATTACTCGCAGATAAATCTTCTAGAGTTAATCTTGCATAGGATCTAGACTTGTGTAGTTCATTTAACTGAATGATCGAAAATAAAACTCTTGGATCATTTTTCCGATTAAACCAGTGTTTAAGAAAATTCCATATTTTCTCCTTCTCCTCGCGTGAAAGGTCGTCCCAATTCCTGAGATCTAAATTTGGACTTAGCATGGTTTTTGCTTCATTATTTTTTTCACTCCAAATCTTAAACATACCACATCTTTAATGAATCAAAATCGTTATAGAGCATAGTTACTTAGGAAAGATTGTCTCAATACTCCCCCATTGACTAAGTGGCTGAAAATAATTCTCAACACTTATAGACCCAACGCTAAAAGAAGTCCCGCATTGCACAAGATAATAATATAAAAATCCTAGAGCAGAGGCATTTCCTTTTATTATAAAATTGTGTCCCGTCGTTTGATCCTTGTTTTGTTTATCAAATGATGCATTTAATAATCTACCCCTTGAGATAATAACACCCTTATCAAGTACACATACTAAATCAAAAACATCGAAAGCATTTTCTTCCGAAAGATTCGAAAATAATGTATGTAATTCTGAGCCTGAGTACGCAAATAATATTCTCAATGGACGCCCAATATGCGCACTTCCCAAGATTACGGATGACGGGTTAATTGATAGACTTGAAACTTTTTCTAGAGTCTTTTTTGCTTCAAGTAATTTTTCTTTGTCTAGATTTGACTTAATCTCAATTACAGCGAAAACGCCTTCCGCTAGATAACTATTTGATCCGCCATAATCTATACAAGGCGCATCATCACGAATAATGAGCAAGTCAAGTTGACCAGTTTTTTTGCCATCTTTATCTATAATCTCTCCATCGTAAATATTTTTGAGTCTTGGTGGTAAAACTATTCTCAAAAAATCTTTAACAAAATTCTCTCTATTATTACCCAAATTTAATGAAGCGTTTTGTTGCTTAGACAATTCAAAACTTGCCAAAAGAGTCTTACTCTTTTGTTCAAAATATTCTAAAAGCGTCGGCTTATCAACCATATACTATTGTCATTAAAATTCAGCCAATCCCAATAATTTCTTCTCCTTCATCGAATAATTTTTCTGCTATCTCGGTAACAAGCCCAAACTGCATTGCTTCGATTGAGTTATATGTCTTGCCTTCAAGCATTATCTTTTCCACTTCAGCCGTTGTTTTCTTGCAGTTCTCGGCAATAATCTGAGAGATATTTTCTCTATCCAATTTTAACCCACCAATAATTTCATTTAATTTTTTCTCCTCAAAACTTGCTGGACCCTGTATATTGAGGCTAACGCTATGTATAAGAAAACGAGCGTTAGGAACGCAGTATCTTTTTGAACCAGAACAATAAATAACAGATGCAATAGAATCAACAGAACCGAAATTAAAGGTTTCTACTTTTATTGGTGCTCTTTTTAAAAAATTATAAATAGAAACACCATGAAAAACAGAGCCTCCAGGAGATGAAATTAGAAGTAAAATATTATTTACTTTACTTCTTATCATATTTTCAACAACGCCGATCAAGGCATTCGCAGATTGCTGGTTCACTTCAGCTAAGAAACGTATTATCTTTCTATTTTCCATAAAATTCTTTGTTTAAGTTTTTGTTATCAATGCTGACTTCATAATTTTTATCCCCCATTTCACTATAATTAACGTAGAGCTGGTTGTAGTCGAGGGATTCGAGGATGAAGCGTTTTTGATCGGCAAGGGATAAAGACACAAACCCCTTTGCATCGGCATTAAATTTTTTTACGTCGAGCTTGTAGCTCAAAAATCCATTGTCCTGAATTTCATCCCACACTTTTGCCAATTCTTTTGCTGTTTTCGCGTTCTCTACTTTTTCTTTATATATCTGATTGAGAGGCATCAACTCGGTGTACACAAAATCACCGCCGCCTTTCCAGTTTACCTCTTTTGAGATGCCACCCTGCTCACCTTCGAGTACTTTTTTCAAACGCGCAACGGTTACGTCGTCGACATACTCCATTTGCTCGCATAAAATCCACTGACGCCCCATCTTATGGGCGACGGCACCAGTCGTGCCGGAACCCGCGAAGAAGTCCAAAACAATATCGCCCTCAGTACTACCGATTTGCAAAATACGCTCAAGGAGACGCTCTGGTTTTGGTGTAGCAAATGGTGCTTCACCACCGAATTTACTTTTAAGATCTTGTCTCGCTTCTTGATTATGTCCCACGTCAATATGAAGCCAAATCGTGAGAGGAACGATACCTGCTTGTATTTCTGATTGAAATTGCTTTAATCGAGGTACGTTTCCACCTTTCTCACCAAACCAAACTCTATTATCTTTTATAAGTGTATCCAATCGATCTTTTGTAAACATCCAACATCTTCCTTTTGACGGATTCACAATTCGACCCGAAGGTGTCGTAATTGGATAATCGCAAGAAGTAGTGTATGTTTTTACAGACATATCACCGGATGACCATGGTCCTCGTAAATCACTATCGGGATTAGAATATCTATTCTTAACATTTTCAGAAATCGACAGCAAAATTCTATTCCAGGCACTCTTTTTCTTGGCAAAAACTAAAATATGATCATGATTATCCGAGAAATACCTTGCATCGTTTTGAGGTGCAAACTTCTTCTGCCACACGATATTCGCCACAAAATTCTCGCGTCCAAAAATCTCATCACACAACACCTTGAGATAGTGTGATTCGTTGTCATCAATATTTATCAAAATACTGCCGTTGTCAGCAAGCAAAGAACGCGCCGCTTCAAGGCGATTCCGCATGAAGGTCAACCATGCCGAATGGTTGAACCGATCGTTGTATCCAAAATCATCATTGCCCGTGTTATACGGCGGATCAATATAGATGAGTTTTACTTTTCCGGCGAAGCGGGGTTTGAGTGAATGGAGTGCGAGAAGATTGTTGCCCTTGATGATGAGATTTTGTTTGTCCCAATTTATACTCTCGCCCACTGAACTCTCGCTGGAGTTTACCCTCGACTGGATTCCCGCTTTCGCGGGAATGACAGATCGGGGGCCGGAATGACTGATGTTATGCTCACCCTTTGCGTCAATGCGTTTCCAGTTGGTCAAAACTTTCGGATCAAGCAGACGATGGATTTGATCGGGCGCGAGTGTCTCGTTCCAAAAAACTTCATTGCGCTTTGTATCCTCTTTCGTTTGCCCACCCTCAAGCACACAATCTTTGTATGGCCAATTGAGTACCACTTCTTTCTTCTCTGAAACAAACTCGTCGCCCTCGACAAGACCGATCTTATTTTTAAACGCAGTATATGAATCCGGAAGAAAATCCTTGTTGTTTACAAAACGAACAAATCGATCAGAATCAAAAACCTGTACGCCGTCCACATCGGTAAAAAAAGCATGCTTCACTTGTTTATCTACAAGTAAATGCTTCAATAGTAGCGAATCATTCTTTCGCGCCAGCTCCACAATTCTGTTGCGCAATAATTCCCCCTCGGCCACCAGCCGCTCGTCTTTTTCAAGTACCTTCTTCAGTTGTTCAAAAATTTTGTAGTACATAGTAGCTTTGATAATTTACGCATAGGACACATTTCCGCGATGATCTGCTTCGCAAATGACTATGAAATGTTTCTTTTCGTCAATTTTGTAAACGATTCTGTACGGCCAAATAGTGATTTTTCGTTTGTCCTTCATGTCACTTCTCATTTTCTCTCCAATGTACGGACTGGATTCCAAATGATCAATTGCTTGCTTGATACGAAAATGCCATGGTAAGGGAATCTTTGCCATGGACTTCAAAACCGACTTCGGGACAAACACATAATACCTATCGGGCATATTTTTTCTTTTTGGTATTTGTCTTTCCTGCACGATAGGGTTGCTTTGCTTTTTCACGCACAAACGACGCGCCTGATGCATCCCAGCCGAGTAGTTTTTTTGCCTCTTGCCAAGAAACATATTCACCTTTACTATACTCCTCTTCAGCTTTTTTAATGCTGGCCATTGCTTTGGGGTTGCTCAAAAGCTCCATCGTTTCCATAAGCGACGTATATTCTTCGTGCGACATCATCACCACCTTTGGCTCGCCTCCGATACTCAAGGTATAATGATTGTCCGGTTTCTGTACTGCTTCGGCGATATCAAAAAGTTTCGGACGAGCATTGGTAATTGATATTGTTTTATTAGGCATATTTTATAACTCCCCTCGCCCCTCTTACTTTAAGAGGGGGATAAATAATAATATGTACATCATAACGTACATACTCAAGATTTGTCAAATCAGACCTTTTTCTTTGAAACTGTAGTGCGTGTTACTTGTGATAATAATGTGATCGAGGAGTTCGATGCCGAGAATCTTGCCCGCTTCGACAAGACGATCGGTGAGGATTTTATCTTCGTCCGACGGTTCCGGATCGCCCGACGGATGGTTATGCGCGACGATGACGTGTGCGGCAGAGTGTTGAATGGCGAGCTCAAACACTTCGCGCGGATGCACGATGCTGGCGTTGAGCGTTCCAACGGAAATGATTTCTCGTTGTACTTCATTGTTGCGTGAGTCGAGATAGAAGATAACAAAGTGCTCTTTTTTGTGATTGCGGATATCTTTCAGTTCGTTTGCGACCTGCTCCGGCGACAGTAACAACGCCGCGGGCTTGTCTTTCAACATTCGTCTTCCCAGCTCGAAACACGCGACAATCTCACATGCTTTTGCCGCGCCGAGACCGTGCACGTCTTTCAACTCCTCTACCGTTGCGCTTGCCAACTTACCGTTGCCAAACTTCTTGAGAATACCATTCGAAAGCTCAACAACATTCACGCCCTTGCTCCCCGTCCGTAAAAGGATCGCAAGTAATTCTGAACTCGAAAGTTTCCCGGGGCCGTACTTCTCCAGCTTCTCCCTCGGTCGATCCACCTTTGGCATGTCGTGTATTTTCATTTTTGTGTTTACTATTATTTATTCATCAATCATCCCACGAAATGAGCAGAAAATCAAAGTGAGATTGCCACGCCCGCCCTTCGACCCAACGCACCAGAGCAGGGCTCGGTACGGGGCAGGCAAGCTCAGGGAATAATCGACTCGCAATGACAAAAAGACCTCACCTTACCTCTCCCCCGACTCTACAGTCGGGGCGGGCTACAAGAAGAGGGAATTGACGCAATGACAGGATTAAGTTTTTTTACATTAACGATCACGTCCACAACCCCGTC
>JAUSHC010000057.1 GCA_030648795.1 bacterium
TACGGGCTTTGGACAATTCCTCGCACGGCATCGCAGCGCGCGTATGGGCGTGAATCCGCAGAAGCCAAGCGAGAAAATGCAGATCCCCGCAGTCATCGTCGCGAAATTTAAAGCGGGAAAGGGCTTGAAGGACGCGCTGAAGGGAAAAGTAACACCGACGACCACTCCCACTGCATAACAATTTCAATAAAAATACGCTCCTCGTAAAAAACACGGGGAGCGTTTTGATTTGCGGCGATGCTTTGTAAAGAACGCTTGACAAAAATAAAAAAAATGCTACTATAATGCGACGATGAACTACAAAGAACACGTGACGGTCACGTCCTTTGAAAATAAGAAAAATATTCTATAATCCATCACCATAACTCTTGGCTGAAAGGAGTACTCCATGAGCAGATATGGAAGCGCAAGTTCCCATCTAACTCCAGCCATGTTGGCTGGCATGGTAGTTGCGGTACCCATTATCGGCATCGCAACGTTCTTTTGGACAAATCCGGGTCTCTTCTGGAAAATCTGGATCATTATGCAGTACAACGAGCTCTTTTGGTTCTTGAATGTCTTTGGAATCGTATGGGCTGTTGTCTGCTGGCGACGCAACCCCGAGGAGTTCACGATCTATGAACTCCCAGGACAAATCCTCGTAAGCTTCATTCTTCTCTTGATGATCAGCGCCTTTTGCTTCTACGAAACAACCGACATCAAAGACCAAGAAACTTGGAACGGGGCGTATACCCACGCGATCCACGAGGAAGAATGGACCGGGTGGGTGCACAAAACCTGTACGCGCGAAGATGCAGATGGAAACGAAGAAACATACGACTGTTCGTATGAGCAATACCATCCTCCAACCTGGACAGCGTACATCACGTACGGAGAAGCAATCACGCTCACCCCAGCGCAATACCAAAATCTTTCTACACTCTGGGGGGGCACAACAATCATCGGAACAGGGCATGCGGGACAAATTAGCTGGGGGAATGGAAGAACCTTTCAAGCAACCGTCGGATCGAGAGAGGAACAGCAAGTTCCAACAGCTCGAAGACATCGATTTGTTAATTACTTGAAGGCGAGCCACAGCATCAAATTGCGTTCCGGTATTCGGGGATACGATACTTTCCTCGCTCCTTACCCCGCAGTGCACTCCGGTTCCTACGGCGAGATTGAGATTGATCGAGTGACCGTCCTGGGGAGCCCCATAAGCAGTCAATGGCAATTCATGGTTGATCAAAAACTTGACCGCGCTCTTATAACAATGGGCGGGGCATATCAAATTGATATCCTTGTCTACATTGTTGGAACAAGCGACCAAGGATTTCTCCATGCGCTTGAGGAACGCTGGATGTTTGGAAAAAAAAACAACTTAATCATCATCATTGGATCGACAGACGGTGACGTAATCGAGTGGGTTGACTGCATCGCATGGACGGATCATGAACTCTTCAAAACAGAGCTCCGCGATCGCATTCGCGCATTACAGACTCTTAAAAGCAATGCGCACACGCTCGTAGACGCTATCACCTCGCAGGTACAGCAACCAGGTGAGGAGGGATGGAAACGCACCCCCATGAAAGAAAAACAGTACCTCGTGCATGACATCAGTCTTCCATGGTGGGCGGGTATACTACTTACGTTGTTCTATGGGGCGTTTGCATGGCTGTGTAGCTGGGCATTCGCGAACAATGCGTTTGCGCTTCGGATGCGTCGTTATGATCCGTTGCGTCGAAACCGTTTCGATCAATATTAAAAAGAACTGACTCTAAACCAAGGAGAACATTCATGGACCTCAACCAGAGAACAACGCAGATATCGTCGAAACCCTTTCCATGGGGGACGATCGTAAAAGTGGTCGGCGTCATCTTCGGCGTCATCCTCCTATTCTGTGTCCTTACGGCCATTATCACGGTCACGAATTACAACAGCCTGGTCTCCCAAGAAGAGGAAATCATGGGAGTCGATAAGGACATGCAAAATGTTCACGCAAGCGTGTATAAGCAAATGCGCGGACAGGGACTCTCTTTCGAGAAATACGGAGCGACCGTCATCGAGGCGATGCGCGTCGGTGCGGAAGGACGATTCGGGAAAAACGGTTCGCAAGCCGCCGTCCTATGGATTCAAGAACAAAACTTGGACATATCAGCAAACGTCATGCTGAAACTTCAGCAGACGATCGAAGCGGGATACAACAAGTTCGAAGCGACCCAACGGACGAAAATCGACAAACTCACCACCTATAAGAAATCATTGCGAAGATTTCCGAGGAATATTGTCGCATGGATCTTTGGCTTCCCAAAGATCGACATGAACATAGCCGAGCGTATCGTCACGAGCGCCGAAACGAAGAAGGATTTCGAGACCCTCGAACTCTCGGATCCGGATCCGTTCGGCGAACGAGATAAATAAACACCCTATGCCCCATGTCAATGTAATCTGCTTTCGGCAGAAAACATTGGCACTGGGGCTTTTTCTTTTTCTCAAAATACCGCTCCCTATATCGGATATCAAAATAAAATACCCCACATAACTGTGAGGTATTTTATTATGGGTCGGGCGGGGATCGAACCCGCGACCTTATCCTTAAGAGGGATCCGCTCTACCAGCTGAGCTACCGACCCGTACAGTTTTTTCCATGCGCCCGCCCCGATTCGAACGGGGAACAACAGCTTCGAAGGCTGCTGTGATATCCATTTCACCACGGGCGCATATTACTACTCGATTAACTTAATTTTTACCGCCAACAACGGAGTCATGTCGTTGCGAGCCCGGCGAAGCAATCTCAAATCTTTCCGCAAGATTGCCGCGTCGCTCGCCGAGCTCGTTCCTCGCAATGACCGAAAAGTTTAAGTTAAAATTGTACTGCTGTGATACCTGCCCCGTACCAACGCGTAAGCTTTGGTGCGGGGTGCGTTTCAAGCCGACGCTAACGGTCGGCTGGCCGACTTTTTACGTCGGCCCCACAGGCGCATGATGGAAAGACTAGCATTAGAGAACAAAAAAAGCAATGTTTTGAGATTGCTTCCTCCTCCGACCGTAGCAGAGTCTTCACAATGACGGTACGACAACTTACTCCAACACCTCGCCCACCAGATACTCTTGCGCTTTTTCTTTTTCAACGAGCCCTGCGGCAACAAGCTGCCGCAAATCCTGCGCAAAGGTGAACATCCCTTCCCGCGCGCTTGTTTGTAATACGCTTTTAATCTGCACCGTCTTATTTTCCCGGATAAGATGCGCAACCGCCGGCGTATTCAACAGCAACTCTCGCGCCGCAATGCGTCCACCGCCTTTCTTTGGCAATAGTTGTTGCACGACAACCGCGCGCAACGTCATGGCAAGCTGTAGGCGAATCTGCGTCTGCTGATGCGGAGGAAATACATCAATGATACGATCGATGGTTTCGCCGGCGCTATACGTATGCAACGTCCCAAACACCAAGTGCCCTGTTTCGGCAACCGTGAGTGCAAGTGCAATGGTATCGAGGTCGCGCATTTCCCCGACCATGATAATATCGGGGTCTTGCCGCAATACATGTTTCAAACCTTCAGCAAAGGATCGCGTATCTTCACCGAGCTGTCGCTGACGAATCACGCTCTTTTTCTGCGAAAAAATAAATTCAATGGGA
>JAUSHC010000058.1 GCA_030648795.1 bacterium
CTCTTCGACATTTTTTTCGTCGGGTCATCCAAGCCCATCACGCGTGCGCCTTCTTTTTGGATGAGTGGTTTTGGTACGACAAATGTTTCGCCGAATCGGCTGTTGAATCGAAGCGCCAAGTCGCGCGTGAGTTCGACATGCTGTTTTTGATCTTCACCCACAGGAACGCCCTCGGTGCCGTACAGTAAAATATCCGCCGCCATGAGGACAGGATAGGTGAAGAGTCCAGCGTTAATGCTCTCTGCGTGCTGTTTTGATTTATCTTTAAACTGCGTCATGCGTTCGAGCTCACCCATTTTGGTGATCGTATTTAAAATCCATGCAAGTTCGGTGTGCTCGCGTACGTGTGACTGCACAAAAATCGTCACGCGTTCCGGATCAAGCCCGCATGCCAAGTAGAGTGCTGCGATCGTTTCGGTATTGCGTCGTAACTCCTCGGGCTTTTGTGGCATCGTAATCGCATGTAGATCCACAATGCAGGCGATCATCGCATTGTCTTTCTGCATGGAAATCCACGGCGCAAGCGCCCCGAGATAGTTCCCGATGTGAAGGATATTGGTTGGTTGTATACCACTAAATAGTTTCATAGAATCGTAAAATAACTTTTATTCTTCGAGCGAAGTCGAGAAGTTCCATTTTAAAAAAGGTTCTCGACAGGGCTCGAACAATATCCAGCATATCACGCGCATACTCCGTTTACAATATAGAGACCATGCGATATGATATACAAATGCAGAACTTACTGAAAAAATTACAGGAAGAAGCGACGCATGCCCTTACATCGGTGAAAATAGCGGATGAACTCCGTGTGTTTGAAGTTGCATATCTGGGGCGCAAGGGAAAGCTGACGGAACTGTTAAAACAGCTTGGATCATTGCCGATCGAACAGCGCAAAACCGTCGGACCGATTGCGAATGCGACAAAACAATCAATTGCTGACGCGATTGCACATCGACGAGAAACACTCGGTGTTGACGGAAAAACACCGAGTGTTGACGTGACACTCCCGGGCATTCGTCCGTCAGAGGGGCATCTGCATTTGATGACCCAGGCAATCGCCGAGATCGAGGATATTTTTTCGCGCATTGGTTTTAACCGCGTGCGCCATCCGGAAGTGGACACGGATTGGTACGCGTTCGGATCACTGAACATGCCTGCGGATCACCCCGCGAGAGACGAATGGGAGACATTTTTTGTTACTGCCCCGAAAACTCTACAAACTACAAACTACAAACTACAAACTCATCTCGTCCTCACGCCGCATACCTCGAACGGTCAAGTTCGCGAAATGGAAAGGGGTAAGCTTCCGATCCGCATGATCAACATCGGGAAGAGTTATCGTCGTCAGTCCGATATTTCGCATGTCCCCATGTTCCATCAGTTTGAGGGGTTGTATATTGATACGAATGTGACGATCGCACATTTGAAAGGCGTGATCGAATATTTTGTCCATCAATTTTTCGGCAGTAACCGTTCCTATCGTTTGCGCCCATACCATTTTCAGTTCACGGAGCCGAGTTTTGAGATTGATATTTCGTGCGATATTTGCGCGGGTAAAGGGTGCCGACTTTGTAAAGAAGGATGGTTGGAGCTTGGTGGCGCAGGCATGGTGCACCCGAATGTGCTTAAAGCAGGCAAGATCGATCCGAAAAAATACAGCGGTTTCGCATTTGGCTGGGGCGTGGAGCGGACGTACATGATGAAGGAAGGGTTGAAGATCGACGATATTCGGTTACTCTATAAAAACGATTTAAGATTTTTAGAACAATTTTAATATGCCAGAAGTTCTCGAACGTTCTCAACGGGAGTTTCGTCTTATTGACGCAGAGGTTATTACTAATTTCCAATATCTTCTTGATGGATGGAAAATGATGCCCGAGTAGATGACCAAGGAATCGTATCAGGATGAAGCGCTCTATAAAGAACAGAGTGAAAATAAACTACGAAATAACTGGTTCCAGAGTGTGTCAGGCTACTGTGAGCTTATTCTTGATGATTGCTCCGAAGCACCGGGAAAAAAAGAGTGGCTGCGGAGAATTTTTGAGATCAATCGAGAAGTAGATAGTGGAGAAGTGGGGAAAGAAGCTCGAATAATTCTTGTGGAGAGAATGGAAGCAACCGCTCGAGAAATTCTCGCATACCTTGATCGTGAGGGGATTATTTCATTTTTTAAAGAAGCACCGAAACGTGAAGAAGCTGCGTAATATTTATGAATCTCTTCGTTTCTTATAATTGGCTGAAAGAGTTTGTGCAAACGCGCGAGAAGCCGGAAGAGCTTGCGCGACTTTTGAGCTTGTCCGGACCGAGTGTGGAGCGCTCAAGGAATTTGGGGAAATTTTTTGACGGTATGGTTGTGGGTAAGGTTGTTGCGTCGGAGAAACACCCGAACGCGGATCGTTTGACGGTCAATAAAGTTGACGTTGGGGGTAAAACCGTACAGATTATTTGCGGTGCTCCGAATGTTCGCGTGGGGATGCTCGCGGCAGTAGCGCTTCCCGGTGCTAAAGTGCGCTGGCACGGTGAAGGGGACTTAGTAACGCTTGCGGCAACGAAAATTCGCGGAGTGGAAAGCTTTGGGATGATGTGCGGTGCGAATGAAATCGGACTTGAAAAAATGGGAGGCGATGGCATCGTGGATATTTCATTTACGAACGCGAAAGCCGGTACGCCGCTCGCGAAAGCGCTTGACATGGACGATACGGTTTTCGAAATTGAAGTGACATCGAACAGACCGGATGCGATGTCGGTCGTTGGCATTGCGCGTGAAGCGGCGGTAATCACAAAATCAAAATTTTTGTACAAAGAACAAAACTTACAACTTACAACTTACAACTTACAACTTTTTTCTGTCACCGTGGCAGAAAAAAAGTTGTGTCCTCGTTTCTCCGGCATCGTTGTTGACGGCATAACGGTCGCCCCATCCCCATGGTGGATGCAGAAGCGGCTTCTCATGTCCGGTCTTCGCCCGATCAACAACATCGTCGACATCACGAACTACGTCATGCTCGAGCAGGGAAAACCGCTCCACGCATTTGACGCCGCAAAACTCGCTGGCGATACAATCATCGTTCGTCGCGCAAAGAAAGCTGAAAAACTAACGGCGCTCGACGGAAAAACATATGAACTTTCTGACTCAATGCTCGTGATTGCGGATAAAGAAAAACCCGTTGCAATCGCCGGCGTCATGGGCGGACAGGCGAGTGGGGTTACCGAAAAAACAACACGCATCGTATTTGAGTCGGCGGTATTCGACCCCGTGTCTATTCGTAAAACCGCCCGAGCGCTCAATCTGCATTCCGAGGCGTCGAATCTTTTTGAGAAAGGATTGTCGCCAGAATCAACGTTGCCCGCACTTACCCGCGCCGTGGAACTGACACTCCAAATCGCCGGCGGTCATGTCGCGTCAAAATTAGCAGACGTCGCGTCAAAACAACCGAAACCAAAACCCATTACGCTCGACAGTGCAACCGTCAAGCGCTTCCTTGGAATTGATCTCACACAAAAGGAAGTCGTCCGCATTCTCACGGCGTTAGGATTTTTAGTAAAAGTAAAAAAGTTACCAGTTACCAGTTACCAGTTACTAGTTACGCCACCATGGTGGCGTTCCGACGTCACCATGGATCAAGATCTCGTCGAAGAAATTGGACGTATCTACGGCTATCATCGTTTGCCGTCAACATTGCCGACGGGCGAGCTCGCGATGCAGTCAACAGAGGAACGAAAAGAACTATTCTGGGAACGCCGTGTAAAAGAATTTTTACGTGGTGCCGGATTTACCGAGACCATGAGTTATTCTTTCGTATCAGAGCAATCGCTTCGGAAACTTGGATTTGATCCAGCAAAAGCATTTCGCGTCGTGAATCCGCTTTCTGATGATCAATCGTATCTTCGTCCGCGACCAGTTGCCTCGCTTTTCGAAATCATCGCCACACACCAAAATGAACGCGACGCTATTCGCATTTTTGAACTCGCGAAAATGTTTCGCGCGGGGGAGGGAGTCTTGCCCGACGAACCGCTTCGTCTTGCAGGAGTTGTGATGGGGGATAGTGCATTTCGAGAAGCAAAAGGCATTGCGGAATTTCTCTTGGAACGCATGGGGATTTCGAGTAATGCAATAACGTTTCTTCCGTATGGTAGCGATGCGCACGCACCGTGGGTGGATGCGGCAAAGAGCGTTGTCATTGCAGTAAACGGAGAAAAAATGGGATCGGTCGTAACACCAACTGCAAAAGCAATGAACGATTTTGGCATTAAAAAATCTATTGCACTTTTTCGTTTCCGTTTCCAAGAATTATTGCCGTACATGTCCGAGGTAAAGCACTACACGCCGCTACAAAAATATCCGCCGGTATTGCGCGATCTTGCGTTTGTTTTTCCGAAAGTTACGGCATATGCCGACGTAGCCGCGACGTTGCAAAAAAACCCACTCGTCGTTTCTGTTGAACTTTTTGATCTGTATGAAGGCGCGCAGGTCGGTGAAGGTAAAAAGAGTATGGCATTGCATGTTCGCTATTTGTCGCTCGATCGAACCCTCACTGCGGAAGAAGTGACACGCGCAGAATCAGCAATCGTTAAAGAAGTAGAGCAAAAATTTAATGCAAAATTAAGAGACGTCTAAATAGAATTTCTAATTAACCTAATTATTCTAATTAACCTAAACAATGTCTAATATCCCAATGTCTAAAAATTTTAGGATTGGGTTTTGGGATTTTATTAGATCAATTAGAAATTAGAGTAATTAGAAATTTGCG
>JAUSHC010000084.1 GCA_030648795.1 bacterium
AGTGATTGACATGATTACAAAGGAAAAAGTTGTGCTTCCTCCAATGCGCGCAATTCGGAAGAAAGGAGCAGGATAACAAGTGAGTAGTTGGTAGTTTATAGTGAGTAACTTTTTCTACTCACTACGCACTACGCACTACAAACTACTATGATTTTTATCGCTTCTGACCACGCTGGTTTTGCACTAAAAGAAGAACTCAAAAAGTATCTTGACGAGTTGAGTGAGCACTACATGGATCTTGGTGCGAAGGAATTGCAAGCGGATGATGATTATCCGGATTATGTCTCGGTGCTTGCGAAAAAAGTAGTGGAAGATAATGGACGTGGTATTTTGTTATGTGGCAGTGCGGTGGGTGTTTGTATTGTTGCAAATAAATTTCGTGGTATTCGAGCGGGGATTGGTTATTCAATATACGCGGCAAAAACACAGCGTGAGGACGATGATACCAATGTGCTTTGCTTACCCGGACGTTTTTTAGGCACTAATGACGCAAAAGAAATGCTCCGCGTCTGGCTTACAACGCCGTTCTCGGGAGGTGAGCGCCATAAACGTCGCATTGCGAAGATTGCAGCTATCGAGCAAGTGAATATGAAGCAATGAAGATTATTCCCTCACTTCTTGTTCATTCGCAAAACGAGTTTGAGGAACGAATTGGACGAGTGAAAAATTTTGTTTCGCACATTCATATTGATGTCGCGGACGGTATTTTTGTTCCAAACACCACATGGGCTGACGCGGATGCTATCGATGCACTTCTTCCGAATACAATGACCTACGAGGCGCATTTTATGGTTGTTGATCCGTTGCGTGCGTGCGCTCGATGGGCGCATGCTTCAAAAATGACGCAGATGATTTTTCATGTTGAGACAATACATCATATTCGCGAGTTGATTGATTCTGTTCGACGCATGAAAAAAGAAATAGTGATTGCGTGCAACCCGGAAACACCAATCGAAAAAATACAAAAGACAGCGCGACTCATTGATGGTATATTGATGATGGGTGTGCATCCTGGTTTTTCTGCGCAAGCCTTTGAAGAAAATATTCTTGAAAAGATACGAACATTACGCGTACAGTATCCAGCGCTTCCTATTACTGTCGATGGGGGGGTGAGCGAAGAGACGGCGCTTCTTTTAAAAGAAGCGGGAGCAACTGCTCTTGTAAGCGCAAATTATCTTTTTTCACAACCGGATATTGGTAAGGCAATTAAAAAATTGCAGCACGCATCATGAAACAATACAGCCTTCAACAATTGGAGATAAAAGCGAACGAAATTCGTCAGAGCATTATTACCATGCTTCTTGAGGCGAAATCGGGACATTCCGCTGGGCCTTTAGGTATGGTGGAGATTTTTACCGCGCTCTATTTTTCTATTTTGCGCCATGATCCAAAAAATCCGTTGTTGCCCGAGCGTGATCGTTTGGTGCTGTCGCACGGACATATTTGTCCGGTACTGTACGCAACGCTCGCGCACGCTGGGTATTTTCCGATAGAGGAACTTTTGACATTGCGAAAATTAAATACTCGTTTACAGGGGCATCCGCATCGGGGGAGTGTTCCGGGGATTGAGAATACGAGCGGGCCTTTGGGGCAGGGGCTTTCGCAGGCAATTGGTATGGCGCTTGCCGCGCGGTTCGATAAAAAGAAGCACACGATTTATTGTCTCACAAGCGACGGAGAGCAGAATGAGGGGCAAATTTGGGAAGCGGTTATGCTTGCGGGAAAATACAAGATTGATAATCTTACGGCGTTTTTGGATCGCAACAACATTCAAATTGATGGCAACACCGAGGACATTATGCCACTCGAATCACTGCGGGCGAAATATGAAGCGTTTAACTGGCATGTGATTGAAATCGACGGACACAACTTTCAGCAAATTATTGATGCATGCAATACCGCAAAAGCGATTGTGGAGAAACCCGTCATGATTATTGCGCACACAATTCCTGGGAAGGGCGTCGATTTTATGGAATACAAATACGAATGGCACGGCAAACCGCCGAACAAAGAAGAAGCGGCACTCGCACTTGCACAATTACAAAAAGCACATGGATAATTTTTTGAATCCAAAATTATACGCGAAAGACGTTGAACAGCTCCCCACCCGTAACGGGTATGGCGATGGGTTGGTGCTTGCGGCGGAAAAGGATGTGAACGTCGTTGGACTCTGCGCTGATTTGACCGGATCTGTTTGTATGCTTGCGTTTGCAAAGAAATTTCCCGAACGGTTCATACAGGTTGGTGTCGCGGAACAAAATATGGCGAGCGTCGCCGCCGGACTCGCTGTCGAAGGCAAGATTCCTTTTTTTGCAAGTTACGCCGTATTTTCTCCGGGAAGGAGTTGGGATCAAATTCGGGTGAACGGATGTTACAATAACGCAAATATAAAAGTTGTCGGCGCGCACGCGGGTATTTCAGTAGGACCTGATGGCGCAACACATCAAGCACTCGAAGATATTGCGATCATGCGTGTTCTCCCCAACATGATCGTCATCGTTCCGTGCGATGCACTTGAAACAAAAAAAGCAACGCTTGCCGCCGCCGCACATAAAGGGCCTGTGTATCTTCGTCTTACGCGTGAAAAAACGCCGATTATGACCACAGAACAAACGCCGTTTGTTATCGGCAAGGCCTCTGTGTATCGCGAAGGAACTGACATAACGATCGTTGGATGTGGTCCCTTACTCTATGAAGCGCTTATCGCGGCGGAACAACTAAAGGGGAAGGTGAGTGTGGAAGTTATTAATTGTCCGACGATTAAGCCCATGGATACGGAAACTATTCTTGCGTCGGTTAAGAAAACAAAAGTAGTAGTAACCGTTGAAGAGCATCAGATCACGGGTGGGCTTGGGGGTGCGATTTGTGAATTACTTTCAGAACAGTATCCCATTCCTGTTATTCGTGTCGGCATGCCGGATTCGTTTGGCGAGTCTGGAAACCCAGATGAACTGCTCACAAAATATGGGATGAAGGCAGGGGATATTGTGCGGGCAGTGCAGAAGGCGCTATCATTAAAACACTAGAACATTAAAACAATTTTTTGTTTTCATGTTTTTATGCTTTAATGTTTTAATGATTTGTGTTTGATTTTGTTACGATTGGTGATATTAAGCTCGATACATTTGTCGTGCTTGAAGGCGCGAGTATACAGTGCGAACTCAAAGAGCGGGAATGCTTATTGTGTCTTCCGTATGGAGAAAAGCTCACCGTAAAAACGTTTGAACCGCAGATGGCGGGGAGCGCACCGAATGTTGCGGTGGGGCTTCGACGCCTCGGGCTTAAAACCGCTGTTGCAAGTATCGTTGGCCATGATGCAACCGCGCACCTTGCACAACAGGAATTAAAAAAGGAACGAGTAGGGCGTGATTATATTCAAGAAGATCGAAAAGCGAAGAGCAGTTTTTCTATTGTGTTGCTCTACCGTGGAGAACGCACGATGTTGACTTCGCACTCACCGCATCACTATCGTTTGGTGCGTTGTCCACCGACAAAGTGGCTCTATGTATCAGAACTCGGAGAAGATTTTCAAGATTTGTATCAAGATGTCGTGGGGCATGTCAAACAAAAGAAAGTAAAGCTCGCATTAAATCCGGGAACGGTGCAAATTCGTGCGGGCGCAAAAAAACTTTCTTCCATATTAAAGCAAACAGAAATTCTTTTTGTAAACAAAGAAGAAGGGCATCTTTTATTGCGTGAGCAGGATCATTTTGATATGCCAAGGCTTATCCGTACGCTTTGGAAGGCGGGACCGGCGGTCATTGTGCTCACTGACGGAAAAAACGGAGCATACGCGTTTGATGGAGGAAATATTTATACAGTAGGATCGTTTCCTGCACATAAAGTTGAAACAACAGGAGCAGGGGACAGCTTCGCAAGTGCATTCATGGCAGCGCGTATGCACGGAAAAGATCTTGCGGAAAGCTTACGTTGGGGCGCAGTGAATTCCGCATCGGTTATTTCTGTCGTTGGCCCGCAACCAGGACTCTTACATCGCACGGAGATTGAACGTCGTCTCAAGGCTCATCCCGAATTTAAAGTAAAAGAATTAAAATAATATGTACGACATTATCACCATCGGTTCGGCAACGCAAGATGTTTTTTTGACGAGCAAGGATTATGTGCTTGTGCCATCGAAGAAATTTTCAACCGGAGTGGGGGAGTGCTTTGCGTTTGGATCGAAGATTGAAGTCAAGAATATATTTTTAGATACAGGCGGCGGCGGCACGAATACCGCGGCAACATTTGCACATCTCGGATTCAAAACCGCATGCCTAGCGCGCGTAGGGGATGATGCGCCGGGGCGCGAGATTCGTTCGGTATTGCGAACGCATGGTGTCGCCACCGAGTTAATGATCACTACAAAAAAAGAACATACGGCATACTCCAGCATTCTTTTGACGGCAATGGGAGAGCGCACCGTGCTTGTCTATCGTGGCGCATCTGCGCATTTTTCCGCGCGTGAGATGCCTTGGAAGAAAATGCAAACGCGATGGCTTCACATTAGTTCTCTTGGCGGCAATATTGCATTATTAAAAAAAATATTTGCGTTTGCGAAAAAGGAAGGCATTGCTATCGCATGGAATCCTGGTGGTGCGGAACTTGCGTATGGTTATAAAACACTGAAACCACTCATTGCCGCTACACGCATTTTTATTCTCAATCGTGAGGAGGCGGAAGGGTTGATAGGTTTTCAAACAAGCACATCGAAAGGAATCGTTGTGATAACGGACGGAAAGCGGGGAGCGTATGTGTACGATGGTTCGCATTCATTCTTTTCACCCTCCACTGGTCATAAAGCAGTAAATACTACCGGCGCCGGCGATGCGTTTGGTTCGGCGTTTGTTGCGGGGATCATGAAAGGAATGACACCGACCGATGCTCTGCGCCTTGGGATCTTAAATTCAGGACTTGTCGTAACAAAAATGGGCGCGAAGAATGGGATTTTGAAAAAAATGCCATTACAAAGCGTACTACATAATATTCGAGTTCGTTCATTTTAATGTCATCTCGACCGAGCGTAGCGAGTGGAGAGATCCCTCGACAGGGCTCGGGATGACTATAAGAATATGTATAAAATTTTTGTTACTCGAAAAATTCCTGAAGCCGGATTAAATCTTCTTAAAGCACAGAAAAGTTTTCGTGTGCTCGTCAGTCCGCATGATCGTGTACTCACGAAAGACGAACTCAAAAAAAATGTAAAAGGAGTTGATGCAGTACTTTCTCTACTTACGGATAAAATTGACAGTGACGTTCTGGATGCCGCGGGATCCCAACTCAAGATTGTTGCAAATTACGCGGTTGGTTTTGATAACGTCGATCTCGATGCGGCAAAAAAACGAAGCGTTATTGTTACCAATACGCCTGGTGATCTCGTGTCTGAAGCGGTTGCGGAACATACGTTCGCGCTTATCATGGCGCTTGCGCATCGTATTGTTGAAGCAGATGTCTTTACGCGTGCAGAAAAATACAAAGGATGGGAGCCGATGGAATTTTTGGGTACGTTGCTTATGGGGAAGACGCTCGGTATCGTCGGTCTTGGACGCATTGGCGTTGGCGTGGCGAGACGCGCAGTACATGGTATGGGGATGAAGGTTATCTATAATGACCAACGTCGTAATGAAGATTTTGAGAGAGAGTATCACGCCGAGTACATACCAACCCTTGACGCGCTTTTAAAAAAATCAGACGTCGTTTCACTGCACGTTCCACTTCTTCCTGCAACGCGACACCTTATGAGCACGAAACAGTTCGCGCTTATGAAGCCTACTGCGTTCGTCGTGAATACTGCACGAGGCCCGGTTATTGACGAGAAAGCTCTACTCGTTGCTCTTGCAAAAAAGAAAATTGGTGGTGTGGCACTTGATGTGTTTGAGTGCGAGCCGGCGATTGATTGCGACCTCACCGATCATCTTGCGCTCAAAAAATTTCCTAACGTTATTCTTACTCCACACATCGCATCGGCGTCCACGGAAGCGCGCGATCAGATGGCGGAGTTTGCGGCGCAAAATATTATCGCCGTTTTATCGGGCAAGGCACCGTTAAATCCCGCCGCGTAAAAAAGAGAAAATTAAAGGTCTTATGAAGTTCTTCCAGCACTTCTTTTTCTCTGCAAAGAATCCGACGGTAAAAAATGTCGTGAATGCAATTTTCTGGACTTTCATTATTTTTGGCGTCTATTTTCTTCTCCTTGCGAAAGAATCCAATTGGCAATACCCCCGATATCAAGGGGTTATTTCTTTTGTGTCAGCGTGCTCTATTGTCATTCCAGTACTCTTTTATAAAAAAATGCGCATGCATCGGTTTTATCATGAGAACGCTCTCTATATTTTTGAAATGCTTGTTGCAATTCCGCTCGCATTGAACGGTCTTGGAGCTTTGTATTTTTTTGATTCTCCTTTTGAATATGATTCGATTATTCATTTTCTGAATACCGCATTTGTCACACTGCTCATTTTTTTTGTTTTTGGGGCTTTTTTAAAGAGCAATACGATCATTACCCGTACGACGCTTTTCTTTCTTGCAATCGCAGGTACTTTTATGTTCGGTATTGGTATGGAGCAGTGGGAGCAATTTTCCGATTTGCATTTTGGGAGTAGTGCATGGGGGCAGGTAGGGCAGGATCCGTGGTACGATACAATGCACGATATTTTTGCCAATAGCGCCGGTATCGGTACATCCGCACTACTACTGTTGTTTTTTGGAGAGAAGTGGCTTGAGGCTCTGCGAACAGTATCTCCACGGGTAAAAGCGTTTGCGTATACGGTGAAAGAAAAAGTGGATGAAACCGTGCGCGAGAAAATCGCAATTGGTACCGCGCGCGTGCGTAATGCAAACCGAGCCATCCGCATAAGAGGACAGAAAACAAAGAAGCGCCTTTTACGGCGCTCCAAAGAATTGTTTCGTGTGAAAGAAGTTTAGCTAGCTTTCGGTATAACGTTTACCACCGTTTTCCAAGTACGCGTTCCATCAAAGCGCGTTCTTTTTTTCTTCGTAAAATGCACAATGCCAGGATGTAATGCGAAGAGAGTATCATCGGTTGCGCGCCGTACATTCTTTCCTTGTAAGTATTTTGTCCCGCGCTGACGGATAATAATCGCGCCGGATTTCGCGAATTGACCGTCGTTTAATTTTACGCCGAGATATTGTGGTTGGGAATCGCGGCCTAAACTAGTAGAACCACCTGCTTTTTTATGTGCCATAGCAACAAAGGGGTTAGAGATTAGGGTACCACCGCCGTTGGCCACCGCCAATGGCGGGGTCCCGCAGTATGCGGTGGCGGGGTGCCGTCCGTAGGCGGCATAGGGTATAGACTATCGTTTTCCGGCTTTCTTGTCAAATCCAATACTATCCGTTACACTAGAGCAATACATTTCCACACCCTTTTCTTATTGTTATGATAACGAAAAAACGCACCTATTGGATCGTTTTTTTTCTACTCCTCGCGGGAATAGTAGCGGGGTTTTATGATGCAGCGGAATATATCCCCTTTGCTTTTCCGCTGAAAGAGAGCTTTAAATCACGTCCATTTCATCTTGGTTTGGATCTTGTTGGCGGAACGCATCTTGTATACGAAGCAGATACGAAAGCTATTCCTTCCTCGGATCGGGGAGATGCGTTGGAAGGCGTACGTGATGTGATCGAACGTCGCGTGAATTCTCTTGGTGTTACTGAACCGGTAATACAAACAACGCGCGTAGGGGATACGTGGCGTGTTGTTGCCGAACTTGCAGGCGTTAAAGAAGTAAAGGAGGCAATTCGTCTTATTGGTGAGACGCCCATTCTTGAATTTAAAGAATTGAATACCGATACGCCGCCACCGCTTGACCCTGAACAAAAAAAGAAGATACAAGAAAATAATCTAAAGGCGAAAAATGGCGCTACTGAAACGCTCGTCACATTGAAGATTGGGAAAACTGATTTTCTTGCAATCGCAAAAGAAAAATCGGAGGACACGGAATCAAAAGACAAGGGTGGAGATATTGGCTTTGTACGGAGCGATACTTCCGGTAAAGAAGCGCTTTTTGCCGCAGCGCAAAAGGTAGGTGTTGGGAGACTTGTCCCTACTGTCGTAGAGACAGACGCGGGGTACAGCATCGTTCGCGTTGAGGAGGCGGGAAGCGACGCAGAGGCGCAAGCGCGTCATGTACTCATTTGCTATAAAGGTGCGTCACAATGTGAGAAGGAAACATCCAAAGAAGATGCAAAAAAACAGATTGATGATCTTAAAAAACAGGCAACACCTGAAAATTTTGTAGAACTTGCGAAAAAGAATTCGACAGAGCCGGGTGCCGACACGCGGGGAGGAGATCTTGGTTGGTTTGCTCGCGGCAGAATGGTGAAGGCGTTTGAAGACGCAGTGTTTCCAATGAAGAAGGGAGCGATATCCGATGTCATCGAGACCGAATTTGGTTATCATATCATTTTAAAAACGGACGAACGCAGCGTGCCAACATTGCGCCTTCGTCAAATTTTTTTCAAGAAAACGCAGGAGAGTGACGTTCGTCCAGAGCCGGATCAATGGAAAAATACCGCTCTTTCGGGAAAACAATTAACGCGCGCGCAGCTTGAATTCGATCCAAACACATCAAGCCCTATTATCGGCATTGAGTTTAATGACGAAGGCGCAAAACTTTTTGAAGAAATTACCGGTCGAAATATTGATAAACCGGTCGCTATTTTTCTTGATAAAAATCCCATCAGTATTCCTCGTGTCCAACAGAAAATTACCGGAGGACGAGCGGTCATTACCGGACAATTTACGATTGATGAAGCCCAATTGCTTGCGCGCCGACTTAATGCAGGTGCATTGCCGGTTCCCATTACTCTCATAAGTCAAGCAACGATTGGACCGACACTTGGCCAGATCTCTTTGCTAGCAAGCTTAAAAGCAGGACTTGTCGCATTACTTTTGGTCGCGCTTTTTATGATCGTCTTTTATCGCTTGCCTGGGATTCTTGCGGTGGTTGCGCTTTGCTTTTACACGATATTTCTTCTTGCACTTTTCCGCCTCATTCCCGTTACGATGACACTCTCCGGAATTGCAGGGTTCGTTCTTTCTCTTGGTATGGCAGTGGACGCGAATATTCTTATTTTCGAACGCATGAGAGAAGAGCTGCGTTCCGGTAAGCCCATACTTTCAAGCATCGATGAAGCATTTAAACGCGCATGGCCTTCTATCCGTGACGGAAACTTTACAACACTTATTGCATGTGTCATTCTCTTCTGGTTTAGCGCGAGTTTAATTCGTGGATTTGCGCTTGTTCTTGGACTCGGGGTGCTTATGAGTATGTTTTCAGCTCTCATGATTACACGGCATTTACTTCGCAGCATTGCATCCAATCGCATTCCTCATTGGTTACTCTAAAACTATGACTATTCGCGTTATTCGTTATCGTTTATTCTGGTACATCGTATCACTTCTTCTTGCTGGAGGGGCTCTTGCGAGTTTTTTTCTTTATGGGCTTCGTCCGAGCATTGATTTTACTGGAGGATCGTTATTGGATGTCACTTGGAATGAAACGAGACCAACAACAGAATCACTGCAAACTGCTTTCAAGGAACAAGGAATTAGGGATGCGTTGATCCAGCCAGTTGAAGAGAAAGGGACGTTCTTTCGATTCGCAACCGCTACAGAAGAAAAGCATCAAGAGATTATCCAGGCACTTACAAAGCTTGGAGCGATGACAGAAAATAGTTTCGAGACTATTGGCCCTGCCATTGGAAAAGAATTGCAGGGGAAAGCGCTATGGAGCGTCATTCTGGTAATCCTCGCGATCACACTCTATGTCGCGTGGGCGTTTCGACATGTTTCGCGCCCCGTTGCTTCTTGGAAGTACGGAGTCATTACGATTATTGCACTTCTCCACGACGTCCTTCTTCCCATCGGCATTTTTGCGCTTTTAGGAAAATTTCTTCATATTGAAGTTACGAGCGGCTTCATCGTTGCACTACTTACCGTGCTTGGATATTCCGTCAATGACACGATTATTGTCTTTGATCGCATTCGAGAAAACCTCGGTCGTCTTGGTGCGCGACTTTCATTTGACGAAATCATTGATACGAGTGTAACGCAAACATTCACTCGATCGATCAATACAACGCTCACAACACTTCTTTCACTTGTTGCAATTTACTTTTTCGGAGGTGAAAGCGTAAAATATTTTGCCCTCGCTTTGATTATTGGTATCACTTCCGGAGCATACTCATCGATATTTATCGCGAGTCCACTGCTCGCAACCGCATACCGACTGCAGCTCAAGAAAGCATAGAATAATACACTTCTCGCAGGTGTATTTTTTTATTATGCCTGCCCGAATACC
>JAUSHC010000089.1 GCA_030648795.1 bacterium
AGCGCACAATACCGGTTGTCGTTTCTTCGCAGCCACCGATAATATGAGGGATGAGCTCGGGATACTCTTTATGAATGAGTGTCACAAGATCACAACCGTCGTCGATGGTGATCAGATTTCTCCCACCCCACCTCCCCTCCCCTCCGGCAGGGGAGGAAATCGGATCGCTCCCCCTCCTTACCGAGGAGGGGTTAGGGGTGGTGCCGATTTGTGATTTCAAAATTTGAATAACACTCTTTAAATTTTGATAATATTCCTCCGTTGTCATCCCTTTTTGTGCGAACACGGCAACGCCTTCCTGCGCGAGCGCGGCGGCGACATCGTCTTGTGTTGAAAGCGGATTACATCCAGCAATCGCAACAGTAGCACCGCCTGCGCGCAATGTACGCACGAGTACGGCGGTTTCCTTCGTGACGTGCAGTGCCATCCCAATCGTCATCCCTGCAAACGGTTTTTCTTTCGCAAAGCGCTGCCGCACTTTCAAAAGCGCGCCCATCTGGCGCTCGGCGTATTCGATCTTCAATGCTCCCTGTGGTGCAAGAGAGGGATCTCGAACTTGAAAAGCACTCATAATTTAAAAGGATTCGAAAATTAAAAATTGAAAAGAGAATAGTATTATTCTATCAAAAAATATGCTAAAGGGTCAAATATCACAGATATACTCTCTGGCATCTCTGTATTCTTCATGAGAAAGATATAAAAAATGACCTCCCTCGGAAGAAGAAGGTCACACTATCTCCGAAAAGAATAAGAGCGACTACGACCGAAGATATGCCGCCGTCACCTCGTGCGGCCACGGAAGCGTGAACGGTCCTTGCTCAAACGGCGCCATCACGTACTCCGGCGCTCCCCAATGGTTCAAAATCGGGTAGTAACTCGCATACCGGAACGTGTGATCCGGCGCAAGGCGGATCACCATACTAAACTCCGGTGGTAATCCTTCTGTGCTCTTCCACTTCTCGTTCATGCGGGAAATGAAGTCGCTCAATAGCTTCGCGAGCTTCTGGATATTGGGCGCAGTAAAGACAGTGCGTCGCTTCGGAACAACGAGACACTGTCCTGCTCGTATTCCTTCTGCGTAGATGGCGAACTCCTCAGTTCCTACAATAAAACGTTCGGACGATTGCCATCCAATGACCTCCAGCGGTTCCCGAACACGTACTTCCTTAAGGTGCCAATGCGGATGCCACATATTCTGGCCTGCGAGCTGACCGACGTGCATAAACGCAGCCATCTCAACATCGTCGTTCGTCGTCGCTATACGCACTATCTTAAGCGCGCTGACGATCGCCGCCTCTCCGCCAAGTATCTGGAGATCCTCAGCGACCCAACAACGCGCTGGCACTACAAGACGATGTCTGCGGTGCGGTGTCATTGGATTCGGAAGTAAAAGCCACTCCTCTGGAATATCGGGGAGCACAATCGGCTCTTGCGGCTTCGTCTCGATCGGACACGCGCTCTGTTTAAAACATTCAGCAAGTGGCCGTTGCCATGATCGAGAGAGCTTTACTGCAGTGCGCGTTCCTCCTCCCGTAACCCAACTACATCCGCCCGGAAGCGGTTCGTATATCGTCTCACTCATGATACCTCTCCTTCGAGATCCTTAAGAAGATTGTCCACGCTTACTTCGTGCCAATCCATGAAGATGCGGCAAGCGCCCGCCTCGGTCAGAGGAATAATTGCGGTCGAAAAATCGTAGACCGGCATACCGACCGCCAACGAACCAGCTGCTCGAGCCGCGCGCACACCATTCGGCGAATCCTCGAACACAAGCTGTGTGCAAGGATAAATTCCCATGCGCTCTGCCGTCGTAACAAAGACGTCTGGCGCTGGCTTCACGCGCGTAACATCTTCAGCAAGTACGATGCATTCCCGCGGGAACAGGGCACGAAGACCTGATCGATCGAGAATAAGAAACGCATCTTCTCTTTCGGTAAGTGACCCAATGGCCACTTGAAGTCCACGCGCAACAAATGCATGGTGCACCTCGAGAAAACCGGGTCGCGGCTTAATCTCGGCTGTCGCACGATATTCCCGAAAATACGCTCGGTCGCGACGATCAATCTCATCGATCGTAAGAGTCTTGTTCCCCACCGCGAAGATCTCCTCAATGATCTTCGTATGTGGACCACCGATGAAATGCGGAATTTCTTTAATCGCCCTTTCGAGCGAAAGATCCATTCCAACTTCTCGCATCACTTGAAGATGCCCTTGGTGATGCGCGTCTTCGAGATCAACAACCGTTCCTTCAAGGTCATAGGCTACGCCTAGAATGGCCATGCATCACCTCCCTTCTACTCTTATGAGTATGGTTTTCAAAGTGCTTCTATTCCTCCTATACCACCGCCCAATTATTTTGAGATAGAAAAAAATAGTTTAGGCGGTACTAAATTTTATCAGATAAAATTCTTCCTGTCAACAGTCGCGCATACGCCGGAGCGCCGGTGGCACCAGGAGAATTATAGTTCAAAATATGCAAAGAGCGAGAACCGGAAATTTCAATCGCTTCGGGAACGAAACGTCCATTGCGATCAATAAGCGACGCGCGTACGCCTGCATTGCCACAGCTCCGACAATCGGCAATGTCGAGCGCGGGTAAAAATTTTTGCACACGGCGCACCATCGTACGACATGACAAAGCGCTCTTCCACTCTTGCGCACATAAAGTAAGAAACTCAAGATTAGTGAAAAGACGAAGTTTATTGATAAGCGGACGCTCGCACATCTTCTGAAAAGCCGACCTCGCACTTTCGCCGAATCCTCGATATGCATACGCGCCAAAAACCGGTACGGCTGTCGGTCCGATTTCCACACGGCCATCCGCGCGAACCACATAGTGAGGATCAAGAAACGGAAAAGCCGAATGCCGTGGCACCGTATAAATATTTCGCGACGCAAGCCGCGCGCTCTTCCCTTCAACAATCCGATACTCACCACGAAAATTAACATCCGCATACTCACGCGCGACACCCATCATGTGAGCGATGCGTAATGCGTTGCCACCAGCGCAGTTGACAAGATAGTTCACTCGTAACCCCTCCTCATGTAACCCCCTCCAACTCCCCCTTACTTTAAGGGGGAGAGATCGATCAACCCCCCTCTTATTATAAGAGGAGGTAAGGGGAGTTATAAATCTTCGATACCTAATTTCAATCTCATCCTTCTTCTCTATTATCTCCTTCACCTCGCATCCAAACAAAAACTCCACTCCATTCTTCATCGCATCATCTTTAAGTGCCCGCGTGAATGCACCGAAATCTACCGCCGTATCGGTACTGCAAAGCAATGCCCCCGCACACCGTACGTTCGGCTCGATTGCGCGCACCTCCTCTGGCGTCAAAAGACGCACCTCATCATCACGCATACCATTTTGCAAAGACCACTGTTTGTATTGTTGCAGATGTTGTACCCCTGCCGCATCGAAAGCGACCTCAATTGTACCCACCTCTTTCCACGGCAAATATTTTTTCTCCGCATACGCTTTCCAAAATCCGTACGATTCTTTTGCACACTGCGCAAATTTCTTTTTTGTTTTCGGATCACAATAAAACGGGCGATGAAGAACGCCCGTATTCCGACCACTCGTATGTCGTGCGACATCATCTTCCTTCTCTAATACAATTATTTTTACATCGCTCGTGCGAAAAGAAAGTTCATACGCAAGCATCGTACCAAGAATCCCGCCCCCAATAATCGCAATAGTTCGATGCTGTTCGGTCATACTAAAAGTCCCGCTCACGAGGACCACTGTATGTTGCTTCATGCTCTTCAAGCCTTCGCAGACCATTGCTGCTCATCATTTCCTCATAAATATGTGCAACTAGTCCGGGAACACGGCCGATGATAAAAAATCCTTTTGCAACGCGCCAATCAAATCCCATGTCAGAAATAATTGCAGCCATCGCACCATCGACGTTTAACGGCAACTGCTTTGACGTTACGCTCGCCAAGGTTTTGTGCACGGCAACAGCAAACCGACAATGCGCGCCGTAAAAACCTGTCTTTTTCGCCACCTCGAAAAGTGCTTCGGAGCGCGGATCGCGAGAGAGAATTTTGTGTCCATAGCCCGGAATGCGCATTTTCTTTTTTCGTAGTCCACTGACAAGCCCCGATACATCTTTCGTATGCGCATATTCTTGAAAAAATTTCGCTGCATCCTCAATCGCACTCCCATGAAGCGTTCCCATGGCAAGAATTCCTGCCGCAAGAGCCGTATGGAGACTATTGCCGGTTGAAATGACTGTTCGCGCAGTCATCGCGGAAGACACACCAACCCCATGATCAATCGCCGCAGTAAAAAGCGCATCAATCATGCGCGTCTCTTTTCCGTTGGGCAATTCGCCCTTCAGCACAAGAAAAATAACCTCTGAAAACTTTTTTTTCAGAATAAGCTTTTTCAGGTCATACCCTCGCACCAACTCTTTCCCGTTCTTAATGTGTGTAATCGCAGTTTCCCATTGCATAGGCATAGTTGAATAAAATTAATGCTCATAATAGTGAGAGTGTAGAAAAACTCCTTTTATCTGTCATTTCGAGCGGAGTGTAGCGAAGTCGAGAAATCTTTTTCGCTGATATCATGGGATTCCTCCACTCGCTCCGCTCGGTCGGAATGACAATAGTGCATTTTTCTACAGTCTCAATAGTATATGTGGCTTTATGAGATCCGCCAAAACTTCATAACGATCCGCAATCATAACTCCAACGCCAGCGAGCGCAGATTCTTTCTCTGCCGCACCACGTCCGCGCTCCACAATCGCTCCCGCATGTCCGATGGTAACACCTTCCGGCAACGCCGAAGCAAACTTTCCACCAATGTATATCGCAAGAGGTTTTGTATATTCGCCATTCTTTATCAGATCAACGATCGCAAATTCGTAACTTCCTCCATGCTCACCAAAAATGATCACACCTTTCGTCTGCGCATCGTGCTCAAACAAACGCAAAAGATCGGCATAAGAGGTCCCAACAAGTAAATCGCCACCGATGTGCACCGCAGTACTTTGTCCGAGTCCCGCACGACGCACCTGCCACGAGAGCTCATTGGTCATCCCGCCGGAGCGTGAAATGATACCAACACCACCGGGCGTAAAAATTTCATCAGCAAGTTCCTTTGGACCCCCCACAACTCCCACTCGCCCAACCCCCGGACTTATGTAGCCGAGTGAACTTGGTCCGATGATACGAATATTTTTTTCTTGTGCCGCAGCAAGACAATACGCGACATCTCGTATCGGCATACGTTCCACAATAACACTAATCTGCGGAATATTATTATCGATCGCTTCAAGGATCGCTTCTTTTGCTGCAAATGGCGGAACATAGATTGCACTGACATCAATTGCACCGCAACGCTCTACCGCTTCTCGCACCGAATTAAATACCGGCTTCCCTTCTACTGCCTCGCCCCCCTTCCCCGGTCGCACGCCACCAATAACATTCGTCCCGTATGCACACATAGCGGCAGCAGCTTTTTGCCCTTCCTTTCCGGTAATTCCCTGCACAAGCACTGTTGATCCTTTTGCGATTAAAATTCCCATGTGGTCAATGCACCATCTCCGCAAGCACTTTCGCGGTTGCAGACATTGGTATTTCTTTCCCAAATAATTTCATTTGTAAATTATTCCTCTCTGCGCATGCACGCATCGCCTCCATACCCTCTTTCTCATGCGGACCCGCGCGACGCACCACGATAGGATAACGCGGTTTCACCTCATCCAATGCGTCAACAATACCTTGCAGTGTCGCTTCCACATCGGTAAAATTCGCCACACCACCAACAATCCAAAGTCCCCGAAGATTCGGTTTTGAGAGAACAATTGCCGCAAGTTTATGCACCTTTTCACGCGGCGGATTACCGGAATATTCCGTATAATTTGCCGGACGCAATCCAACACCGATAAGCGCATCCATGTTCGCAATACTCGCTCCACCGCCGGAAAAAAGCATCGCGATATCTCCATCCATCTCCATATACTTTCCCGCAGTGCCGCGATAGTACTCTTCCCCCTTGTCAATCTCCTGCACCGCAATTTCCCGCTCTGTAGGAGGACGCCCAAGCATTGTGCGCGGTGCAAAATCCTTCCACGATTCGTGTCGAAAAAACGCGTCATCATCAAGCGCAATCTTCGCGTCAACCGCGACCCACGTGCCCTGCACTGTCTTCACCAGAGGATTGATTTCAACAAGCCGTGCGTCTTCATCCAAAAAACATTTCCACAGCTCACGCGCAAAGGGGATGTCCGAAATATCTTTTAGCGCCTCTTTTCCCTTGCGCACGTCCAATGGATATCGTCGCAACGCATGCGCCGGCATCTCTTCAATATCGATACCTCCATGCACACTATAAAGAAGGACCGGCTGCTTCGTACCTGTATCATATGTAATGGAAAGGTAGTGCTCCTCCGCAATGGGTAAACACTCTTCAATACGAATTGCGATAACGTACTGCCCGCCAATGGTTGTATGAAATAATGCATCCGCTGCCGCACGGACTTCCTGTACAGAATCGCAAAAACGAATACCGTTGTTCTTCCCCCGCTTTCCGGAAAGAACCTGCGCTTTCATGACTACCTTTTCCGTTGCGAGCGCACGATATACAGCGCCACTGTCATCACCGCGTCGAATCACACTCCCCTTTGGTATCGTGATTCCATATTGTGAAAATATATTTTTCCCCTCGAACTCATAAAGATTCATCCCGTTAGAAGCAGGTCGCGATCAGCACCTACTTGATTATCATGATAATAGTTTATAATCCTTCTCATTATAACTTGGTGATAGATGTTTCCCGTGTTGCAACCGCGGCTTCTAACGGGATTCATAGTCGAGCGCTAAAATTCTTTTGATACCGCTTGCGAAGATTCGCCCATGTAAATGCATGTGTTTGCGTCCCCGCTTTCTCAACCGTATACACCGAGACGAGAGAAGCAAAACGACCAACCTTCTCTAGTGGCCACTCGCGTAGTAGTCCATAGATAAATCCGGCTCGATAGGCATCTCCGGCGCCTGTGGGATCTATAACGCTCTTTACTTTCGCTGCGGGGATACGAAATCTCATAACCCCACCTCTCCTCCCCTTAACAAGGGGAGGTTGGGAGGGGTTGCGCAACTCTATGAGCGATCCCTTCTCCCCGAGTGTCGTTACCAACATTCCAACTCTCTCAAGAATTTCTTTTTTCGTAAATCCGATTTTCTTCTGCACCATCGCCAATTCGTAATCGTTCACGATGAGTACGCGAGCACCCGTTATTCCTTCAATCAAATCATTTTTTGAAATAATGGTGCTTTGTTGCCCGGGATCATAGATATACGGTACACCATATTTTTTA
>JAUSHC010000001.1 GCA_030648795.1 bacterium
ATTGCGCACGTGGTGCGATCGTTCACCGACAAAGATATTATTCACGTGTCGAACGAAGTGAATCCGGTATCGGACATTGAAACGATAAATCTTGAACTCATCATGGCGGATTTGACGACCGTCGAAAAACGCATGGAGGGCGTACGGTCGAAAGCAAGAGCGAACGACAAAGAAGGCATCATGCAACTCGCGGTACTTGAAAAAATTCGTACTGCACTTCTGAAAGGTGACCGGGCGTATACGGTTGCATACGGAGACGAGCCCGCCGAAATGTCGCAGGGCGACAAATCAGGCGGGCCCGCCACAATGGCTACGCCTTTGGGCGGGGAAACGCCGTTCGTAAAAACGCTCCAGCTCCTCACGATGAAACCGATGATCTATATCATGAACGTGGATGAACTTTCGATCGCGCAAGAAACCGGACTCCCCCACGCCGATCCGCATGCGATGAAATTCCCCGACGCAGTCATCATCTCCGCAAAACTCGAGGCGGAACTTGCTGATCTTTCAGAAGAAGACATGAAAAATTATTTGGAAGACTTGGGTTTGAAAGAGAGTGGTCTTGATCAGCTCATCCGCCAGAGCTACAAACTTTTGCATTTAATAACCTACTTCACAAGCGGGCCGGAAGAAACGCGAGCATGGACGATTGTTGAGGGGACAAAGGCGCCACAAGCCGCCGGCGTCATTCATACGGATTTCGAACGTGGCTTCATCCGCGCTGAAGTCATGCGCTGGAAAGATTTGGTGGAATGTGGGAGCGAAGCCGTCGCCAAGGAACGCGCCCTCTTTCGGCTAGAAGGAAAAGAATACGTCGTCCAAGACGGAGACGTGATGCACTTCCGATTTGCAGTGTAAGCAGGTTGTCATCCTGAGCGATCCGCCTCCGCCAGTTGGCGGATGGCGGAGAGTCGAAGGATCCCCTGGCTCTGTGTATGAGATCCCTCGACAGGGCTCGGGATGACGCTTTACGCAATGACGAATAAATAAAATAGGGCGGCCTGTCAGGGTCGCCCGTTGTTGTTTTCCTAGAATTGTGTCCCGAAACGCCGTTCTCCTACTTCGGCGCTTCCTCTTCCTCCTTCTTTTCTTGCTCTTGCGCGGCTTTCATGCGAGTACGATCGCCGAGCAGCGCCATGGATAAGCCGTAATTGAGGTTTTCCACTTGCCGAGACCACTCCGAAAGATCGTAGTTCAAGTCCCAAATACGTTTCCGAAGCATTTCGTCCAACGAGTTTCTCGGCTGCCCATTGGGATCGTCAGGACGATCGAAGCTTGGAGGATAGAGTGCGTACTCTGCATCGGGATGTTCACTAATGCCAAGAATAGCACTCCGCTCGACTTCCAGTCCTTCACGAAACAGGCGGGCTTCAACCAACGATCGCTCCGCCCAATCCTGTAGAGAATCAAATGCATCGAGATTGTTCTCTTGTCGCTCCTTCTCGTAGAAGCGAAGTACCGCAAACGCCGATTGCTCCACTCCCTCTATGCCTACGATCATCTCGTCGAGCTCATGCAATGTTCGGCGAATAGTTTCGTCCGCTGAAGAACGAAGGCGATCGCGGTAAAAGATGTCTCGGCGGCGGCGCTCTTCCGCAAGAGCGGAATTGAGTTTCATGGTGAAATGATCGTACGGAACTTCACGCACAAGCGACGATTGCGCAGATGACGACTGGTCGCCAACGCTCTTCTGCACCGATGCAGGAATCGGATCGACCACGGAAACGGAGGATTGCTCCTTCGCCCCCGACGCCATAATGCGCATGAATTCGCGAAGCGCATTGATTTCTACATCCGTCAGAGGCCTCGTCACCGAGGGCGCATCACTCACGGATTGTTCTTGCTCCACGGGTGGCGAAACGTCCGCGTTCTGCGCCGGCGGGACTGCCGGTTGTTCGGCTTGAGGTTGTTCTTGCGGTGCGGGCGGCGCTTCCTGCGCCTGTACGACCACGTAACCACAGAAAAGTACAACGACTCCGACTACTACAAACCATACTCGATTCCGGTTTTTCATGATCGACTCCCTTTTCTAGAGGATATACGGTTTTTCTTGTTGAAGACCGAACAACTTCCGCACATAATCCACAACTATCTTTTCCGTAAAAACCGCCTTGCTGTCGAGATCAACGACAACCGCTCCGTGTTGCTGGAGTTCGCGAAGAAATTCTCCCTCCCACTGCGCGATCTCATCCGCGGTAATAGCATGTCCTGCCCGTACTGCTTTATCTATTCCAGCGAGCAGGGCACCATCGTCACCCTCGTTAGAGATGAACATAGAGGCTCGATCCTTTTTCATGAACAGTAGCGTCCACTTCGATGCGTCGGTCATCGCTGCCCTCCCTTCGGTTTTCGTCCGAGTGCCGCGTCAATCGGGTGATCAATGCGCCACTCAAAACGATCTGCTCGATCACGCATCTCTTGTTCGAAGCGATCACGCCATTCTTTAAGCGCTGCGATTTCTTCAAGCACTTTTTGTGACTGCGTGACAATCGTGTCGCTGTTCGTCGACGCCTTCAATACCGGATCTTTCGTATCCTTCACAATGTCGGAAGCAACCTCCACCTTCTTGAGTGACTGATCCGCAATTAATCGGATGGCTTCAAGTTTTTCGAGTGCCGCGTTTCCGAAGTGCCTGGCAACGCCAGCACTCACGAAAATCACAAACACAAGCCAAAACCGCTTTTCCCAATTCGACATGCCGTTCATGGTAGCTCCCTTATGTAAGATTTCAAAAGACGATCCGGAAAACAAAGCAGAAAAAGTGTAGCGCTCCCACCGCTTTTTGTCAAAAGAAAAAAAGGGGTTCGTACTACCGAACCCCTCGAAGATCCTTTCCAACGTCAGATGACGTCGAACAATTTGCTTACTGATCTATTTTCATGGATACGTCGAATTGCTTCACCGACAAGTGGCGAGACGGAGACTACCTTTACCTTTTCAGGTAAATTCTCCGGCGACAACGCCGCCGTATCGGAAACATAGACACATTCCACCGGTGCGGCGGCGATCTTCTCTCTTGCCTTGCCGCAAAAAACACCGTGCGTTGAGCAGATGAAAACCGTCTTTGCTCCGTGCTCTTTCAGAATGCGCGCGGCATCAGTGATCGTCCCGGCGGTTGAAATCATATCGTCCACGAGCAACGCCGCGCATCCCGCAACTTCGCCAATGACGAATTCCGAAACGGTTGTCTCTCCGTCAATGCGACGCTTGTCTATTGTAGCAAGACGTACGCCAAGCCACTTCGCATACGCACGCGCCATTTTGATCGAGCCCAGATCCGGACTTACCGCGACAAGCTGTTCTTTCGGTATCGCACCGCTCTTCACCATGTCGTAAAAAATTCGCCCGATAAGCGGTCGCGCATACAGGTGATCTACTGGAATATCGAAGAATCCCTGAATCTGCGCCGAGTGTAGGTCAAGCGTAAGAATGCGGTCAGCGCCAGCTTTAGAGATTAGGTTCGCTACGAGCTTTGCCGTGATTGGTACACGCCCTTGATCTTTACGATCCTGGCGGGCGTAACCGAAATACGGAATTACCGCCGTGATACGTTTTGCCGAAGCTCGTCGCGCGCAATCGATGAGAATGAGCAACTCCATCAAATTCTGGTTTACCGGAGGACACGTGCTCTGAATAAGAAACACGTCCGCGCCACGAATATCCCCGTTCAGTTTGACGTTGATTTCGCCGTCCGGAAAACGTCCCACATCCGCATCCAACAATGGAATTCCTAAATAGGTGGAAACTTTCGCCGCAAACGCAGGGTTCGCGGTACCAGCGATGAGTTGCAGTTCGTTATTCCCGTTCATGCTGCCCCCTCTCTTAATAATTCTCAAAGAACAATCCAAAAACAAAATGAGGTCGTCCTTACGACCCCACGGGATTCCATTTGTGTTCCTCCAGTAACGCAAATGCTTCTCTAAGCGCTTCGAGCTCATCATCGAACATAATAGAGTGAACCGATACGTCGAGTTTCTTCTTCTCGGCTTCAGAGAATACCACCACTTCACGCAACGCGTCTTTCGTTATAAAACGAAAATGACCAACTTCTGCAGTTGGCCGAATTTTTTTCGCGTTCGCTTCCGTAATCGACGCAAGATAGTAACTGCACTCTTCATGTACTTTGTGTCCGGCGCCAAGCTCACCTAAAAATGTGAGTGCCCCAATATCCGGCAATCCAAGTGTTGTTTCTTCGAGGAGTTCACGTTCAATCGCATCCCCATGATCTTCATCTTTTTCAATCGCCCCGTGGCACGTTGCTTGCAAAAGATGCGGATGGCTCTGTGTGGGAGCCCGAACCCCGAGCACAATGACGTGCTTTTCGGGAATGTAGAGAAAGAGTGAAACGGTTTTGCGATCCTTCATATCATCTCTAGCGTATCGCGAATGAGGAAATGCTGTCAAACGGCAATCTCTTTTCTTTCTTTGAAGGATATGATAGACCTATTACATCGAGATCAACCGTGGTCTCGTGAAAGGAGGAATGCCGTGACTGAAGAAGATAATAAAGAAGAAGTAACCAACGGGGCGCGCGACGACATCTGCCTTATATGTGGGCACAAGCGTTATCGGCATACCCAAGGCAAAAAGTGCGACGGGATTCCAGAAGATGGCAAGAGCTGCCTCGTCCCCCCGCACAGTTTCAGCAAACTCCAGTTGACGTAGAACGTACCTGGCAATCAAACTCCGCGCTGACGTTCTCGTCAGCGCCCACCCCCAACCCACGCGCGTCGCTCCGGCGGCGCTTTTTTTATTTTAAAAATTTTTGACGCAATCTGTCGCTCTCATTTCTTCTCTTGGTCGGATCTGTTGCCCTCTCTCCTCGCCACAATAGCGAAGGTGTCGATGGAAGAGTCGGCAAGCGCAGGTGGAGGGAAACCGCGGCTCTGATGCCTCATCGAGAACGCGGAGGGTTCCCCCGTCGAGCACGCCGATCTTCCCCGACATCGAAGCGTGTGGCGAGCGGGAGAGGCAACTGAACCGACTCACTCCCTCTCCCACACCGTAATCTCCCTTGCCAAATGTTGATCGTCGCGACTATAGAGAATCGTGCCACGCGCGGTAATGCCGGACAAACGCTTTGCTTCTTCCGGTACAACCGACACCAATCGCCAGCCGAGCTCTTCTATTCCATCAATCCGCAAAAGTTCACCCCCAAGTACAGGAAGAATAATAACAACCCTGCCGCCTGCTCGCACCACTTTGGTGAATGACCCAAATGCATCCGTCACTAATGTATGGATATCACGACGAACCTTCCCTAAAAGTTCAGGCGTCTCACCACCGGTGAGCGGTGGTCCAAGATACGGCTCCGTCACAATCGCATCAACCGATTGCTTCTCGAGATGATCCGCGATAGAACGTACATCGGAAACAAAAAATCGTGAATCGTGAATCGTGAATCGTGAATCATTTTTAAGCCATTGAAAATTTTTCTGCGTGTCTGCAACCGCTTCCTCGGAGATATCAGAACCGATAACGTTGTATCCCAAAAGCGCCGCTTCAGAAAGCACAGTGCCGGATCCACAAAACGGGTCACAAATAACGGGCGTCGGCCCCGCACCAGTCGCTTCGCTCCGGTACAGGGCACAGTTAATCATCATCTGCGCAACTTTCTGCGGAAGCATCCCGCGGAGTGCATCACGCGATGGTCGCCCCATGTCGCGACTCCGATATGCATGAAACGCTTGCACGGCATTCGTCTCACCAAACTGCGTCTCGCCGTTGTTCGACAAGAACACGACAAGCTCACCGCCACGTTCGAGTATGTGTTCCGTCACAAGCGCCACGGACGGCAACGCTCGCTCACGCCCCGTCACGAGTCGAAGTGCCTTCCCTTCCTCTTTCAACGCACGCTTACAGGTAAGAATTTCCCCCCGCACCGTACGGAGCGTTTCTTCGCACTTCGCATTCGAAACACCTGTTGCAGATTTATAGACGCTCACTCCGACGACGATACGTCCTTCACTTTTCCGACTGCGTACCCATTGTTCGGTCGTTGTACTCGACGGAAGCATTGCTCCTATCTTTATCGTCCCCCCAAGCGTCGCCATAAGTGCCAGTGGATCGATCAATGCGTTGGTTTCAATGATGGCAACTTCTTCGGAAACACTCACCAACCGAACAGCCAATCCGCGCCGCCCAAGCACGGCAAAAATCTCCGCGCTTGACAAAATCGGTGTATTCCCTAAAATAAAGAAGTACTGGTAGGTAGCCCCTATCTTTTTGTTATCACTCATAATAAATACTATGAATCACTACGAATTACTCATTATTTTACCCGGAAAACTCTCTGAAACGGAAGTCCCCGGAGCGGAGAACACACTTCGTGAGCTCTGCCGCACATCGGGTTTCACGATCAGCCGAGAAGAACCATTGGGAAAACGCAAGCTCTCCTATACCATCCGTGGAGAACAATATGGATACTATCACACTCTCGAAGGTGATGCCGAACCGGAAACGATCAAGGATCTTGAAAAGCGTCTTACCAATTCACCGGACATTCTCCGACACGCAATCTACGAAAAGCTCGTAAAAAGTCAGGAAGCGCAAGAACGCGAAACGAAACTTCGTGAACGTGTTGCGCATGCTCGTGCAACAAAGGCGGCAACAACGGCTGCTCGAGTGAGTGCGGAAACACCAGCAACTGCAACGACCGCGACCGTGGCAGCACCGCAACCGACATACACGCCGATGGAAACGGTTGACGTCGTGGCACTTGATAAAAAACTGGAAGAACTTCTGGAGAAGCCAGAGGGAGTATAGCATTAAAATTTCTAATTAACCTAATTACTAATTGACCTAAATTTTTTAGACATTGGGAATTTTTTAGAAATTAGAAATTAGAGTACTTAGAAATTGGTATATGGATCTCAACAAGGTCATGCTCATCGGACGCATAACGAAAGACCCCGATGCGCGCACAACGCCAACGGGGCAAAGCGTCGCGTCATTTTCCGTGGCAACCAATTTACGCTGGAAAGATCAGCAAGGACAAATGCAAGAGCGCGGAGAATTTCACAATATCGTTGCGTGGCGGAAACTTGCGGATATCTGCAAACAATATCTTCACAAAGGAAGCAAAGTCTACATCGAAGGTCGTTTACAAACACGTTCATGGCAAGATCAGCAGGGCGTGACGAAATATCGAACGGAGGTCGTTGCCGACAACATGATCATGCTCGATTCAAAAGGGAGTGGCGGAGGTGCTTCATTCGATGCTCCCCCACCAACCACCGATGCCGCGCCGACACCAACCAATAATGACGAAGAAATTAAAGTAGAAAATATACCATTTTAAAGTCCTTTGCCTGCGAGCACAAGCCATAAAACGCAGTGCGAGGCAGATGCAAAGACTTTACCCCGCCCTCTATGCACTACAATACAATTTCATCCGAACAACAGTGGGTACTACCTGTCGAAAAGCACGGAAAACAATCAATGTGCTTAGAAGGCGGGGTACTCAATTTTCTAACAACTCGACGAGCATCTCGTTGAGAAAATTGGTATGGCATTCCAACGAACAACACAACGAAGAGATCAAAAGAAAGCAGTAAAACGCTACTGCCATTTTTGCGTCCATGCGCTCAAAGACATTGATTATAAAGATGTGAACACGTTGCGTCGTTTCACGTCGTCCTATGGCAAAATTGTTCCGCCACGACGAAGCGGCGTCTGTGCAAAACATCAACGCAAGCTCGCGAACGCGATCAAACGCGCGCGCATCATGTCGTTACTTCCTTTCGTAGTGAGATAGTGCATAAGCGCAGTAAGTAAATTAAGTAAAGTAAGCTTACTTTACTTACCTCGCTTAGTTCTTACTTTACTTGTTATGGCCATCTTATCGTCAATGACCGAAATCAAACCGGGTGTCGTGCTCCTCTACAACGGGGAGCCGTATATGGTGCAATGGTCAAATTTTATGCGCATGCAACAGCGCAAACCCGTGATGCAAACAAAGATGAAGCATCTCGTGAGCGGAAAAGTGATCGAATACAGCTTCAAGCCCGGTGAAACGATTGAAGAAGCAGACCTTGAGCGCATTCGTGTCAGTTTCCTCTACCACGATCACGAAGGATCACACTTCATGGAAAACGAAAACTATGAACAATTCAGTTTTTCTGATGAATTGCTGGGTACGAAAGCGAAATTTTTAAAGGAAGGTATGGAAGTGCAAATTTTGAAATTCAACGGCAACGCAATCAACGTTGACCTGCCCCCGAAAGTGGAAATGAAGGTAACATCCGCACCCATGAGCGTTCGCGGAAACTCGGCGCAGGGAAGCGTCATGAAAGAGTGCATTCTCGAAAACGGACTCATGGTCAGAGCACCGCTCTTTGTGAAAGAGGGTGATGTGGTTAAGGTAAGCACGGAGACGGGAGAGTACGTGGAGCGCGTGGATCAGAAACGGTAAGTGTTAAAAAAATAGAGGTAAATCGACTGGCTCAACCCAGTTGATTTTTTTATCATAAAAAAACGGTCGTGTATTCCTTTCAGGAATGACAAGACCGTATTACGAAAACGGCAGTATGCTGGCGATGTTGCCAAGGAGAAGAAAACGGCTCTCCTCTGCCTGTCCTACAATGCCGATAAGCAAAGTGTACGGCATAAGGACTGGAGAAAGGAACGGAAGCACCGGCGCAAAGAGATGTAGCGGATATCCCTCCCGTGCTTGCGCATAGTCTTCCGGACCAATACGCGTAGAATGTTGCCAAGGAAGCAAAAACTCATACTGAACCTGCGGTCGACGACCTTTTTTAATCCTATCGAATAAATCCAGGTCGAGCGATCCGACAATACGTATACCGGGAAGTTCCTCGCCTTCTCCGCTCCGCTTCCAGTAATACGAATTACTGCTTGTTGGTTTGTTACTCGCCTCCCAGACCCACTCTCGCGGAATGTCTTCCGGAGGACGCTCACGCGTAGGACTGAACCATATGCGTTCAATCGGAAAGCGGATAAGACGACCCTCACCATCAATGCGAAGGTGAAAGATGTGTTGCTTGGGAGCTACCGATGGAAAATCGCTTTCCGGCAGAGGCGTACGTTCTTTGCGCTCATACTTTCCTTGCCTCCAATGTGCCATATCCACTTCACGCGTTCTTGTAACAGTAGCTTGTTGGTCATCATTCCTCTGTGAGTCACGTACAATTCTATCCGCCACATCCGCCAAAAGGAATAGCGTCGGCGGAAGATTGAAGACGGACAGGCCGTTCTTTGGTGAAATCCCTGCGAAGGATTCCCAGAAGGCGCAGAGGCGCTCTTCTGTTGCGTGACGATACGCTACTTCCGTTTGCACTTGTGCAGTTACGACGCGCATCTG
>JAUSHC010000023.1 GCA_030648795.1 bacterium
CGCGTCAACACGGAAAGTTTATGCAGAACAAAAAGCAATACAACGATAAGAATGCCAAGTCCAAGAATGGATATAAATGAGAGTATCGTCATGAAAACAGTATAGCATAAAGTGTGCAGTAAACTGCATAGCCATTCATAATAAAAAAGCCCGCCGAGAAGTGGCAGGCTGTGAAATGAAGACCGGCAATCGGCAAACGCAATTACTTCTTAGCGTTTACGCCGCGCGTATCGCCGCGCTTAATTTCCTTTCGGAGTCGACCGGAGTTGGTCGCGGGCTCCGGCTTCTTCGGAGGAAGTCCGTCACTCGTAATGGGTTCACGAATTTTCCCCTCCACGTGTGGCTCTTCCTCCCACTTATTCTCATTCGGCATTTCTCTTCCCCTTCTTTATCACTCAAGACTACTCTCCGAATTGAACTTCGTCGATAACTCCCTCCTGCAATTCCTCCAGAGACTTTCGTACGAAACGCGCTCCTCCGCCATTTGACGATGAGCCCTCCGGACGGAGCAGTATCTCCTTTGGAATATCCCTTAAAGATATAGCCGCTGTTATAGCTCTCTTATTTTCGGGCATGAATCTTCCCTCCTTATAGGTTTGATGAGTACTATAGTATGAAAAAATTGTGTGGTCAATGCGAATACCCTTCGACAAGCTCAGGGAATATCGGATATCACAATGACGGTTCAAATTTTAAAAAACTTCCGCGCATTAGCGGTGGTCGCGCGCGCAACTTCGTCGAGCGTAGCGCCTTTCAAATCCGCAATCTTTTTCGCCGTCCATTCCACATACGCCGGCTCGTTGCGCTGCCCTCGATGCGGCTCCGGCGTGAGATACGGACAATCGGTTTCGACGACGATGCGATCCAACGGCGTCGTCCGCGCAATTTCTTGTAACGCTTTCGCGTTTTTAAATGTCACGATGCCGGAGAATGAAAGCAAAAATCCAAGCTCAAGAAACTTTTTCGCTTGCACCGCATCTCCCAAATAACAATGCATGATCGCACGCAACTTCGGATATTTTTTTACAATCTCGTACACGTCATCATATGCTTCGCGACAATGAATTTCTATAGGCAAATTCAGCTCGATTGCCAATTCGATATGCTGAAGGAATACTTCTTTCTGTCGCTTTTTGACCTCTGCTGTCCGCTCCGTTATAAAAGGAGCGTCATGACTATGCTCACTCACTTTCGTATAATCATCAAGCCGATAATAGTCCAAACCACACTCCCCAATACCCACAACCTTTTTACTCTTCGCAAGCTCGCGATACACTGCCGGATCAAACGTCTCCTCGCGACTCTTGAACTGGATCTCATCTTCATCCACATGCGTTGAAAAAAGATGAATGGGGTGGAGCGCAATCAGCGCATACACGCCCTCGGGATATTGTTCCGCGTATTCAATCGCACGCTTTGACGTGTCAATCTGCGAGCCAACAAGGTTCATCCATACGCCTGCCGCGAGTGCACGAGCGATCACCGCGTGTCCGTCGTCTTTGAACGCATTGAATTGCACATGCGCGTGTGTGTCGTAGAGTCGTGGGTCCATTATTAAAACGTTAGCCAGGGAATAAACGATTGCAATTTTTTCAACGCAATCGGCAAAAACGGCAGAATGACTTGTGAAGCGCTGACGAGCGACGGCGCGACCTTTGATTGTGTCATCGCACCAGTAAACCACGAACCAAGATTGTAACGACTCGCAACAATAAGTATTGTTCCGACAACAAGCACTCCTTCCAGCAGTCCAAAAATTCCCCCGCCCAACCGATTGATGCTCTTCAAAAAAGGAATAATGGAAAGAATGTGAAACGCCTTATCCAAAAGCGAAAAACCAAATCCAACAAGTCGACTGACGATAAGAAAAATAATAATGAACGCCGCAAGACGCGGAAGTGTGCCGGGTACGATGGTATAAAATTGACCGGCAATAAACGCGCCGACTACCGTCCCAATGAGCGCTCCGAACGTGTAAATGAGCCCGAACCAAAGACCGAATAAAAGAAAACCAAACACGATAAGAATGAGAATGACGTCCAATGGTGTAAATGTCATAAAAAAATGGTTAAGCGGCTTTTGTTTGCGTGGAAGGATTCGCGGTGATCTGCGACTTTTTTGGATTAAAGCTTCCAATCAATTTCTCTATAGAAACAACTGATGCATGTTCTTTTTCTTGTATTGCCTCTCGTGTACGCATCTGCATTTCTCTCTTTCCTTGTTCTTTCATGAGTCGCTCAAGAAGATTTTGCGCTGCTTTTCGCTTTTCAGGATCTTCTCGCAACTCTGCGCGTACCTTTACAATCAATTTTTTCTTTTCATCTTCTTTCCCTTCGCGGGCACGATCCGTTTCTTTCCCCCGTTCTTTCTTTTTCGGCGTACTGCTTTCAGAGAAATAATCTGCAGTATCAACAACGCGTCCCATATTCACAACACTCCCCGAAACTTCAGCATCCATTCCATGCAATACCTCTCCCCAAAAAGCAACGGATGAAACATCTGTCGGAACACTTAACTTAAGAAGTAATCCTGCGAGAGATTTTTCTTCTCCTTCTTTCTTATTTTCAGTTTTATCCTTTTGCTTATTCTGCTCCGCATGCTGGCCGGTTGTATGGCTCATGCTCCCACACTCGGCACAATATTCAGATGCTCGTTCTCTCGCCATAACTATGAGGTTAATCGAGGAAAAAGAGAATTGCCTTTTACCGAATGAAATACTGTACCACCCCATTTCTTCGCAGTATCCAATGATTGTTTTTTTGCTTCTTCGAGAATACCCAGTTGCGTGAATATACCTTCCGCAGTTGTCGGCATCACAGGCCAAAGCCACCATGCGATTGCGCGAAGCGATTCGAGCAGTGGCGCGATTACTGCCGCCGCCTCTTCCCCTTTGAGCGCCCACGGTTTCTTTTCTTCAATGTACCCGTCACACGTCTTGATAAAATCCCATACTGCGGCGAGTGCGTCGTGGAAGCGAAATTCGTTGATTGCCTTTTCGTAGATGCCCCATGTTGCTTTGCTTTTTTCCTCTAACAGGCTGTGTGAGATCCCTCGACGAAGTTTATCTTGAGCGAAGTCGAAGGACTCGGGATGACCTTCGGTCACTTTTGCCGCAAGTGTCACGACCCGCGCCGTTAAATTCCCCACGCCATTCGCGAGATCGCTGTTGTATCGCTCGCCCAAACGCGCAATCGAAAAATCGCCGTCTTCACCAAATGGAATCTCACGCAGAAAGAAATATCGCACGGCGTCAATCGAATACTTCTGTGTGAGCTCAATCGGATTAATTACATTGCCAAGTGATTTTGAAATCTTTTGTCCGTCAACCGTAAAAAAACCATGAATCAATATCTGTTGCGATAACGGCAGTCCGGCGGAAAGGAGCATTCCCTGCCACATTGCCGACTGCTGTCGAAGGTTATCCTTCCCTGCTATCTGCACCCCTGGCCAAAAAGTCTTAAACGTTCCTTCATCTTCCGGCCACCCAAGCGTTGCAATGTAATTAATGAGCGCATCAAACCATACATACATAACGTGTGCAGGATCGTCGGGCACTGCTATTCCCCACGGCATTTTCGTTTTCAAACGCGAGATACTAAAATCCTGCAAACCGCTGGAAACAAAATTTTTGATTTCTTGATACCGCCCTTCAGGGAGAACAAAATCCGGATGCGCCGCGTAATAATCGAGAAGCGGCTGTTGGTATTTCGACCACCGAAAAAAATAATTCTCCTCGTCACGAAACTCAATCGCAAGTTTCGGATGCAGTGGACAACGATCGTCACCAAGCTCGGAGTCTGTTTTTTCAAGCTCACAGCCGACGCAATATTTCACCTGATACTGTTTTTTATAAATATCGCCTGCCTCCCGACAGCGCAACCAAAATGCTTGCGCAGCTTTGACGTGATGTGCGTCGGTCGTGCGAATGAAATGCGTGTACGAGAGGTTCAACGCCGCCTTGAGTTCAGCAAATTTTGCTGCATACAAATCACAATATGCCTGCGTATCCATTTTCGCGTCGGTCGCCGCTTTCCAAATCTTTTGACCGTGCTCATCCGTACCGGTATTGAAAATCACCTCGTCACCACACATACGATGATACCGTGCAATCACATCAGCCTGGACTATCTCAAGTCCAAAACCGATATGCGGATCGGCATTCACATAAGGAAGTGTTGTGGTGATATAAAATTTCTTTTGCATAGATAGTCGAACTATAACACGATATCCGCCTCTAAATCAAGAACTTCCTCCCCTTCCCCCGCCAAAGGCGGGCAGGCAAGTCACCGCCTCTGGCGGGATCCCGCTTCAATTGAGAAGAATGGTGGCGGTGAGGGAGGCGCGGTGGGGTTTCTGATCGTCGAGAGACAAACCACCCCTCGCCCCTCCTTACAAAGGAGGGGAAAATTGACGACAAAAATACAAAAAAACTCACCGTAGGAAATACGATGAGTGAGCACTTGGAATGCGATGCGTGAGTTACCGCATGCGACCCTTCGTGACGACCCCGGTTCTGGGGTAGATGATGAGCGCGAGGGCCTGCCGCTCGTTCGAGTCGAACATGCCGTTCACCGGACTGGTGTCCGAGTAAACCCAGAACGACGAGTAGAGGATCGTCGCCCAGAGCCCCTGCCCTCCGTAGAGGATTGTGAGTTGTTCACCGTCCTTCCGGAC
>JAUSHC010000009.1 GCA_030648795.1 bacterium
TACGCGCGAGTAAATATCAACGCCCTGGCTCTTCCCGATCCAATTCCTCTGCATGTCTTTGATGCGCTCCGGCCAATCAAGTCCTTCAAGATCATTCAAAAGCCGTTCGACGTAATCCGTGATCTTGAAAAACCATTGCTCAAGTTCTTTCTGCTCCACTACGGTGTGGCATCGTTCGCATGCGCCATCGACAACTTGCTCGTTGGCTAGCACGGTCTGACACGATGAACACCAATTCACCGGCGCTTTCTTTTTATACGCCAGCCCTTTTTTATATAACTGCAAAAATAACCACTGCGTCCAGCGATAATACACAGAGCTCGACGTATCTACTTCGCGCGACCAGTCATACGAAAAACCAAGCGACTGAATCTGGCGCTTGAACGTCACAATATTTTTCTGTGTCAATGCATTCGGATGTACCTTTGTCTTGATCGCGTAATTTTCCGCGGGCAATCCAAACGCATCCCAACCCATCGGATGCAACACGTGCTTTCCACGCATACGAAAATACCGACTCACAATATCCGTCGCGGTATACCCTTCCGGATGCCCCACATGAAGCCCCTGTGCTGACGGATACGGGAACATATCCAGCACATACATTTTTTCTTTCTGCCGCGTTGTGTCTTCCGTCACTTCATGCGCACGGTCTGTCTCCCATTTCTTCTGCCATTTCTTTTCAATTGTTTTATGATCGTATGACATGTTGCGATCGTATCATGAAGTCATAGCATTTACAAGAATCATTTTCTCTTGTATAGTACATGGCATCGCTCTATGACTTTTCACATAAAGAAACTGGGCGTCAAAATAGGTATTTGGATCATGCACGGGTTAATTGCTTTCAAGAAAGGATTAACCTTTTTGCTTTTTATTCTTTCGCATCCTTTTCGTTTCTTGGGGTATATCCTCTGGACGTTGGGGGGGCGTACTATCACTCTCCAAATCGTTCGTATTATCCATGCAATGCGTCTGCAAAAAACGTTTGCATCGCGACCGATTGTCGTTCTCTTTATTTTTCTTTTGACAATCACGTTTGTCTACAATTTCTTCCGTCCATCCGCTCGCACCTCTCGCGCGACGATGCACGAAGGCACCGATATCGTTTCAGCGACATCACCACTCCGCGCGCTCTCTGACATGGATCCGTTCGCTCAATTCATCGAAGTACAATCTATCCTCCCTGGCGAAGAAGAAAACACTCCATCAATTCCAACAATCGCCGGCGGCAACGCACTCTTGGCGCCAACCATCAATACCACACGCCTTGAAAACCGTCTTCGTGAAACACCAGAACAATATGTTGTTCGCGACGGCGATACGCTCTCCGACATTGCGGGACAATTCGGTATCAGCATCTCCACAATTCTTTGGGAAAATAAATTGACACTTCGATCAATTCTTCACCCTGGCATAGAGCTTACCATTTTACCGGTAAGCGGTCTCTCTCATGTGGTTGCACGTCGGGAAACGATCGCAAGCATCGCGAAACGTTATAACGTGGAAGAACGAACCATTCTCGACTTTAATGAAATCGCCGACGCAGGGAGTGTCACTATCGGTCAAAAGCTCATCATCCCTGAAGGAGAACAGCCAAAAGAGACAATCGCCGCACTGCCTAAAAAACGCGTACCCATCGCGCAGGTTCCGCGTATTCCACCGCTGTCAGAGATCACGGTGGGCGGGACACGCCTCTTAGTCCCCGTAGTATACAAACGCATCAGCCAATGGTTTACGTATCGACACAACGGTATCGACATGGCGGGTACATACGGTACGCCTGTCATTGCAGCAGAAGGCGGCATCGTCGTACAGGCGGGTTGGGGAACAGGGTATGGACTCTACGTACTCATTGATCACGGTAATGGACTCATGACACGTTACGGACATAGCTCAAAAGTTCTTGTAAGTCGCGGCGAAAATGTTGCGCGCGGACAAACCATCGCACTGCTAGGATCGACTGGACGTTCAACGGGACCACACGTCCATTTCGAAACAATTCTCAACGGACGGTTTGTAAACCCACTTCGCTACATTAAACTGTAACACTCTCACGAAATCGATACTGGATCGCTTCCGCAACATGCGACACGTCAATCGTGTCACTTTTTGCTATATCGGCAATAGTCCGCGCAACCTTCAAAACGCGGAAATACACACGACCAGAAAGATGAAACTTTTCTACCGCTTGTCGCAAGACAACTTTTGCTTCGTCCGTGATTACGAGTGATCGTCGAATATATTCGCTCGGCATTGCGGCATTCGTCTTCCACGGAACATCGACAAAACGCTGTCGTTGCCGCTCGCGCGCCGCATGCACTACATCACGCAGCACCGATGATGGATCGCCTCCATCACCTTCCAATTTTTCTACGGGAAGACGGGGCACGGTAATATGCAGGTCGATACGATCAAGAAGAGGTCCTGAAACTTTATTTTGATATCGCGTAAGAAGACCCGGCGCACATGTACACGGATGCACCGGATCACCAAGATAGCCGCACGGACATGGATTCTGTGAAGCAACGAGAAGAAAACGAGACGGAAATGTCACATGATCTTGCGCACGCGCGATAGTCACTTGTCCCAATTCAAGCGGTTGTCGTAAACTTTCAAGCACCGATCGTGGAAACTCCGGAAATTCATCAAGAAAAAGTACGCCATGATGCGCAAGACTCACTTCGCCGGGACGAGGGTTCGATCCTCCTCCCACGAGCGCCACAAGAGAAGCGGAATGATGCGGGTCACGAAACGGACGCTCAACGAGCCATGGCTGATCATGAGAGAGAAGCCCCGCCACACTCCAAACACGGGTGATATCAACCATCTCGTCATGGGTAAGTGGCGGCATGATGCCCGGAAGTGCTCGTGCCAACATCGTTTTTCCTGATCCGGGAGGACCACTCATCAGCAAGTTGTGATTGCCTGCAGCCGCAATAATAAGTGCGCGCTTTGCGTGTTCATTCCCTACAATACTCGAACAATCAACCAGTGGCGCCTTATAATACGCATCAAAAGAAAATGCTTCGTTATCAGGGGCAAGGGGCGCATTCCCTATTAAATATTCCATGAGTGCCCGAAGCGTCGGAACAGGAATCACCGTCATTTCTTTTAACAAGCGTATCTCCCGCGTATTATGTGGAGGACAATACACAATGTGTTTCCCAAGCGCGTTGCTTGAACTGGCGATCGCAAGGGCTCCATGCACGGAACGCACATCACCAGAAAGCGCAAGCTCACCAATAACAAGAGCTTCCGAAAGCACACCATGATCTTTGACGCGCTCTCGGAACGCATCACTTGCTAAGAGGATGGCAACGGCGATCGGTAAATCATATCCTGCCCCTTCTTTTTTTACACTCGCCGGAGCAAGATTTACCGTTACCTTCATGCGCGGAAATACGTAGCCGCTGTTTTTGATTGCAATACGAATGCGTTCTCGCGCCTCTTTCACTGCCATGTCGGGTAATCCAACAATCGTAAACGATGGAAGTCCGTTCGCGGCATCTGCTTCAACGGTAACGAGCGCCCCTTCGAGCCCTACGATGGACGCAGTATAGACTTTTTGGGCCATAGGAATAAAAGAATGCCGACAATAATAGCAACGTCAGCAACATTAAAAAGTAATCCTCCGGGAAGCGCAAATGTATCTTGTACTGCGCCCAAACGAAATCGATCCATACTATTACTCACACCTCCTCCAAGAAGAAGCGCGTAGCATATAATCTCCATGATACGACGGCGCTTCATGCTTCGCACACAAAGAATGATAAGAAAAAAAATAATAACGACGAGAATAACTCGAAGGAGCGTACTTGCGATCGGGATACTAAACGCAATGCCGCTATTTTCCGTTAAACGAAAAAACGTCCCTGTTATTTCAGGGTACGTTCGGGCAATAAGCTTTACGCTTTGATCAAGAACGAGCGTGCCGAAAAAAATAAACAAAAAAAAATTCACGAACGTGAGCTCAATTCTTCTTTGCATGCAACACATGCACCCGACTCCGGTCGCGCAATCAATCGACGCTCATCAATAGGCTTCGCGCAGTAACGGCAAATGCCATATGTTTCTTTTTCTATTCGCGCAAGCGCTCCACGAACATCATGCAAACTCTCTTCAATCTTCCGCTTCAAAGAGAACGAATCGGAAAACGTCGCAACTTCGGCTGCGTTCTCATCATCCTTTGCTCCGTACTGAGGAAAATGTAATTTGCCTGTATCGCCTTCCTCTGTATCTACTCCTCCAGTAATGGTAGCGAGCTCTGTTACGAGACGCTGCTCGTCTGTTTGAAGCTTCTTTTTTAGTTGTTCCAAAATTGTCTTATCCATAACCGTCAGTTATAAAAAAATGGCATCATTGCCAATAGGGTAAGTATACGATGTCCGAAAAAGAATGCAAGGTCTAAGGGCGCGTCACATCCCTAAAAATAATGAAAGGCGCGGCCAATGCCGCGCTTCAATATACAAAGTTGTTTTGAACGCTTATGGCCGCGCCTATAGGACCTCTCGCCACTCTCGTCTCGCCTTGCGGCAAGTCAAAAGATGGGTGTTGAGAGCTCCTCTAAGACGCTTCGGTCCGACTGTGGAAGCAACTGCTCTACCATTCTTCTGGATAGCGCCTGTATTTCCTTACGGGAACACGGGTGCATCCGATTACTCATGGTCTAAAAATTTGTTTTTGTTTCTTTTGAAGAAACCTTGAGTAATGAACAGGGGTAGGTCGGTCTATCCCTATTACGAATAGTAGAACTAGCACAATTATACCAAGGCTATGCATCGTTGTCAACACCATGCACCCTATCTTGTGCACAAGTATAGTGATTCATATAAAACATAAGAATTTACTGCCTTTATAAAGATGAATCCATGAAGAGAGAAATTTTTATAAAATTTTCCTCACAAAGATTTCCAACCGAATGAATGGAATTATCCACATCCGCACTAAAAAAAATCTGCCTCTTATTTCAGGGGCAGATTTTAGGCTTGTTCGTATTCCGGAAGAAGAACACTTGTACGAGGCGCTGCATTCGTTGCTTCACGGTAGCATCGTTCGGTCGTCCGCACGATTGTCTCCCAATGATACGTATGACGTGCGCGCAGACGTGCGCGTTGTCCTGCGCGACGAACGCAATCAGGATGACGAAGAAGAAAATCCAGTTTATGGGTAAGGTCATCAACCGATCCCGTACGAAATGTATACCCCACTCCTTCAATCACTTCGCGATTTTCCGGAATACTTGAAGTGAGTACTCCCTGTCCATACTGCATCGCTTCGAGAAGCGCGATAGAGAGTCCTTCCGAATGCGATGGGTGCACGAAGCAATAGGCGTTCCCATACAGCGTTGCCAGCGTTTCTCCGATTTGATTCCCTAAAAAAAGGATGTTGGGGTTCCCTTTCGCAAGTGTATACAATTTTTGTACATAGCGATCCGTGTATGTTCCATCACCAACAATGACAAGTTTTTTCTTCGTCAAAATTCTCTGATATGCCGAAATGAGCTCATGAATTCCTTTGTGTGGAATAAGACGAGCGACCGCAAGGATATATCCATTCGCCGTAAGATCAAGGCGCTGCAATTGTCGACGATAGAGTATCTTGCCAACGCGCGGAGCACCATTCGGAATATACACCGCGTTCCGTTGATATGCCGTCCACGTATATTTCGTTAACGTTTTTGAAACGGTAATGACCGTATGCGCGGCACGACATCCAATCGCCTCTCCAAGACGAAGATACAAACGCGCGATGAATCCCCATTTCTCATGATGATAACATTGCGAATGAAACGTAAAGAATATTTTCACGTTCCGTCTGAAAAATCGAGGGATCCAAAGAAGCAGCGCCGGACCAATTGAGTGATAGTGAATAATGTCTGCCGGTTGAAAAAGAACGTGCACCGACGCCAAGAATGTATGAACAATGGCATCCAAGTATTTTGAACGAATTGTCGGAAGATGAATAAGATGGATACCACGGTACGATGACAATGTTTGTGAAGTATAATGTGCGCGACAATAGACAAAAACCTCATGCCCGTTTTTTACGAGTCGAGTTGCAAGTTCCTCTACATGGCGCTCCACTCCGCCGCCACGCGCAGGAATCCCTTTTTGTCCGATCATGTAGATACGCATAGACACTGTTTATAGTTCAACCCTCTCAATTATATTCCTCGTTATTGTTTTGAGTCTCGCCCCGTACCGAGCCCTGCCGCGCCCAGTACCGAACTTCGTTCTGGTGCTGTGGCTCTGGTGCGGGGTCATGAATATCCTCATAAGGCTATATTACTTCACTTCTTCCTACATATGTATATACCATATGTAATTCCGCACCTTACCATATTGGAAAGAAAAGTCAAGGGGATAAAAGGCGAACAAAAAAGGGCTCTTTTGAAGCCCTTCCTCGAGTTAAAAAGTCTCCTAAAGCACAACCTTGCTCCTCTCTTTTGCTTTGCGATCGACGGATAACTGTGTTGTTACTGTTCCTGCGTCGCGCTCTATAATGGCGTTGGTAAACGTATCATGTCCGCGAACGCGGATATGCGTAAGGACAACGGGTTCTTTGCCGATGTCATCCGATTCCGGAGTCAACGCAACTTCAACGACCATGCCAACATCCGGATATTCCCCACCACTATATTTTGTCACGCGCGGTATTCGCCACGTCACCATACGTGTTGACTCATCATACGTAAGCGGATCACCTAACGTAATACTCCCCTTACGCGCCCACTCCGCATGTGCTCCAAGCTCTGCGGTTACCACGACATCAGTAATATCAGACAGCGTATTTGTTAATGGAATAAAAACCCAATAGAGCGTCGTCTCATTCACGCGTGGCGGCAAAGGACCACGACCAAGCTGATCACCTTCGGGTGTATAGTAACGACCGAATGCGGCGATGGTAAGATCCGATTGTATTTTTCGCTCATCCGTTCTTTCAAACTGGATAAGACGATCCGGCGAAGAAACGCGACGATAACTCACAACGTAGGGAATATGAATAATCGGATCGCCAGTCCCAAAGAGTGTCTTTCGATCAATCATTTCCTTTGCGAGAAGTGTAAAAGATATCGTTCCCTTTGCACCCGCGCGCGTGAGCGCAAGTGACTGATCCTCCCGTTTCGTCATCGTTGTTATCGTTTTGGCATCGCGTACAAACAATGCAGACGGCAGATCAACGGTCACGGCAAGATCAAGAATATCTTCACCTTCACCATTCTCATAGGCGAACGCAAGATCAAAAGGAGTACCAAGTATCAACGTGTCATGCGCGGGGTCATGGCTTGGACTTACAAACACTTTCGGATAGAAGACATGCGCGGTTTTTTTTGCTTCACTTTGCAAAAGTGTCGTGCCATCGACAAACGCTTTCATGGCGAATGTCATTGTTTCTTCTCCGCCCGCGCGAATGGCAACACTCCCGCGAATTTCTCCATGCCCACCTTGCGCGATATTCGCTATACGAAATACACCGTCGACAAATGGCACAGAGCTTTCTTTCAATTGTACTGCATCGCTCATACTTGGTTGCAACACAAGTTCTCCGATAGGTGGCTTCCCCATATTTTCGTACCGCAATACAAATGGAGCATTCCCTTCGTGCACAACATCGTCGGGGAAATCGAGCGACAATCGAACTGTGGATCGCAAGACAGGAATTGCGAAAGAGACTCCTTTGCTTTCGTTGCGTCCGACAATTGCCGTCCCTTCGCGTCCATAGGAAAGCACCGCGCCTGTTTCAACATCCATTCCAACACTTCCAATAAGTTTCCCACTTACTGCAACAATACCGTTTCCCCCCGCAGCAATACGCCCAAGAGAGAACGTATGTGTCTGTTCATTGAATGATTCGGGGGTCGCCGTGATATGCGAAAAATATTTTGGAAGAAGCACCGCGAGATGCGCATCAGTTAATGCGGCATCATTATCATTTTTATATGAAAAGGTGAGCGTTACAAGATCGCCGCTCGTCACCGTTTCAGGAGTTGTCGCAAGCGTTAACTGCACGCGTTCTCGCAAACTTGGCGCAAGAAAAAATGCAGTGTAGATATTCGCTCCAAGCAACCCCACAACAACAAATACAAGGAAAATATCCGCAATAAGATGTTTTGTTCCGTGTCTATGTCGCGGATGATAATGCTTGTGATAACGACGACGAAACGGTCCTGAAAGATAGCCGCCAACCGGACTTGCGTTGCCCACATTTAACGTGCCAACCGTAATAGTATGATCTTTTCGACCGGCATCAGACGCTGTATCGACAGGCCGTGCCTCGATAATTTGCACATCACGCGATTCCTGCTCCACCCTCTTTTCTGGTTGATTGTTCGTATGCATATAGCATGTATGATAACAGATATTTTACTTTCTGAATAATTGGGCTGTTGTAAATACATTCGTACTCATTGCCACGATCTCCGCCTTTCCATCGCCGTCAAAATCGTGCGCAAGCACCTGAACACCATCGCGCTTCGTTGACGTAAAGGCAAAAAATCCCGGATTCAAAATCTTTCCTTTTCCATCAAAGATGCGAACCTGCGGACCACCACCTCGTCCGGCACCGGTAATCACTTCCGCGCGACGATCGCCATCAAGATCACCAACAGCGACGTTGACACCACCACGAAACGTTGTCGCGTAGGCAAACCAACCCTTATTGACGACTGATCCATCCGCATGAAAAATGCGCACCTCCGGTTTGCGTCCCGCGCCCGATCCGGTCACAATCTCAAAAACACCATCGCCATCAAGATCGCCAACGTCGATCGAGGCACCACCGCTAAATGATGTTCCGTATGCATACCATTCTTTTGGGAATGACCTGCCATCCATATGAAAAAGTTTCACGAGTGCATTTCCGCCATTAGCAGGAACCGTCACGATATCATCTTTACCATCACCATCCATATCCGCAAGAGCGAAACGAATACCATAGGATGTGTTTGTCCCATAGGGATAAAAGTCCGCGATACGATCACCGTTTGCTCGCCGTACAACCACCGCATTATTGTTCGCCACAATGATTTCGTCGCCCCCATCATGGTCAAGATCGCGTCGCGCCACGATTGTGCCGCCACGCTGCCCCTGTTCATAGGAAAAAAATCCTGTTCGCGCAACCTCGCCAGCCTTATTCAAAATACGCGCAAACGCTCCATTCACAAATGGACTCCCGATAATCGCTTCTATGGGACGCAAAAGAAGGATGCCGCTTTCCGGCGCGAGTGTAACGCGCGAAGTAATGGATCCATCATTCGTTTCCGGATCTTGTTTGCCATGCACACGTTCAAACTCTTCATCAAGCTTCAAGGATTGTTCTTGATTTGTTGAATTGATGAGGACGACACCATACTGAAAATCACGACGCCATACACCAGGCACTACGCCGACGGTCGTCCCGTCAAGTATATTTCGCGCAGCAAACGACGACGGCTTCCCAAGAGAAGCGCTATATTCATCATACCAGTACAAAAGATCACGAACCTGCGTACCATAATCAAAGCTATAATACCCGTCGAATAACAACGTTGTCGTGAGCCCATAGCGCATCCGCTGCCAGTCTTTCCAATTGCCCGTATTTTTTGTATCCGAATTGATCGCTGTAATGTGCGGCGGAGCACCCAGGAGAGAGATAGCCCTGTACCGCGCGATCGATCCTGCCCAACCACCTTCAGAAGGATCGGGAAAACCTTCAAACATCCGACCATTCAGATACTGCGCATACGGCTCAAGAACGCCGTTCCCCACCAAGAGATACCGGTCGCCAATGCGATCACGAAGCGCTTTGAAAAAAAGATTTTGTCCATCACGCCATGCACGATCCACTTTTTCTTTATCATCGGCGACGCCATCACGATCACTATCAATCGTGTGGTTCGTCCAATAAATACCATCCCATACCGTGTCAAAAAATAATCCATCCCACAGTCCGGTACGCATAACTTCGCGCGTCAAAAAATCCGCAAAATACTCCGCGTATGTTATTCCCGATGCATTGCGCGCTCCCGGATTCATGAGTACATTTCCAGGCCAAAAGCTCACCTCCGATCCTTCCGCAGTTTTCAAAAACCATTCAGGTGAAAGTCCATCGCCAATGCGGTGCCAAATGCCGCGAGCGTCTTCAATATCATTTAATCGATGCAACGGATATTCAACACCGGACGTGTAGGCGAGGAGAACAATCGTCGGATTCATATCGCGCAGACGTTTCAACATCGTGCTCTGCTGCAATTGTACTTGCGCATCAAGAATAACAAGCTGGAACTTTGCCAACGACTGTATCTCATCTTCAGAAAACGGCGACGTCTTCAAAAAAAATGCAGCCGTGCGGGGATACTTATGATCCGGAATCGTAAAAGCATGAGCGCGACGGATAGGCGCAGACCAACCAATTATTATCAAGAGCAAACAGAGAACGATGATCGTTCTCTGTTTTATTTTATCTCCCGATTGTATATCCATTGTAGTCATAACATATCATGATAATATCCGAGAAGTGCCACAGCGTGCCGCTCGGCAGTATACTGCTTCGCACTCACAAGCGCATGTTTTTCCAAATCTTTTCGTTCACGAGGATGCGCTACAAGATACATAGCCTTCTCACCAAAACTTTTTACATCACCCGGCGGAATCAAGAAACCATTTTTTCCATCTGCGACAAGTTCAGGGAACGCGCCAATGCGTGATGCAATCACCGTCTTCCCTCGCGCGAATGATTCAAGGATCGAATATCCGAACGTTTCGGGAACGATCGATGGGGCAACCACAAATGTTGCACGATCAATCTCGTGTTGCAGCTTTTCCTGATCAAGCCTCCCCAAAAATCTTACCGCAAGCTTTCGACTTTGGACTTTTGACTTTAGACTTTCAAGTTCCGGTCCTTCTCCCGCAATTCGAAGTTCTACCCCGGATCCAATATTTTGCATCATATCGAGTAAAATGTCAACCCCCTTCTCTTTGGATAAACGACCGAAGTAAAGAATCGACAGTGGCGCCTTTACTGTTGACTTTTGACTGTTGACTTTTGACTTTATGACTTCTATAAAGTGCGGCAACACACGAATCTTTTTCTCATCATATCCCCCTACAATCAATTTCTCTTTCACAAACTCGCTTGGCGCTAAAAAAAGATCAATATTTTTTTGATAAACAGAAAGCCAATCGTGAAACATTTTTTCAAGAACAACCAACGCGCTCTTCATATATGATCCTTTCGTACAGCGCTGTCGCACAACATTCCAATATGATGCTCCCGGCGCATACCCGCAGAGCAGATAATCAGGCCAGATGAGCTTGTAATCATGCACCGTCATAACGACGGGAATTCCATGACGCTTTGCGACAGAAAGAAGCGAAGGGGAAAGTTGATGGTAGATGTTGTGGATATGGATGAGGTCGGGCTTCGTATCCGTAAGTAGTTGATTGAATTTCTTCGCAACCTCAAACGACCAGAACATGCGGCCGATAACGTGAAACATGAAACGTGAAACATGAAATTTGAAACGCGAGGATACTTTATTCTTCTCTTTTTCGCAAAATCCAGCTTTTGAAAAAAGGATCATCGAGTTCGTAATTTGTGTTTGCTTTTACTAAATAGCCTTGCTGAATGAGTCGCGTTAGGCCACTGTATAAAGTGCTTGTGGAATTGAATCCCATCTGCTGTATTATATTTTGTGATAACAACTGCTCTTGCCCTTGTGCAATTTGAATGAGTATTTTCTTATCGGTCTGGTTTTGATTTTGCCAAATGCGTTGATAATCATTGTCGTGGATTCTTACCAGGTAATCTACCGTACTATTTACCAGTTCCTTAATGGGCAAATTATCGTCCCACTTATTCCATACCGTATAGGCCAATTGCTGTGTATAATACGGATGGCATTGTGTTATTTGGAGAATGATTTCTGCAAGAGATACAACCTCCCCGGTTCTATCTTGAAAGCCTTTAATGATAAAGTTTGTAAATTCCTGATAGGGTAATTTATCCAGTGGCATAAGCTGACCAAAATGATAAAAGGGGGATTTCTTTTCTTCAAATATTTGCCTCATCATGGATTCTATACTTCCCATAAAAACATAGTTGATATTTTGATGATGCTGAATAATTGCTCTTAAATGTTTGTCTAAGTCAGGATTTAATCGCTTAATATCCTGAAATTCATCTAAAACTACGATTGGTTTTTTTTGAGCTGTACCTAATTTATCGAGTAA
>JAUSHC010000017.1 GCA_030648795.1 bacterium
CACATCAATGAACTGATGCGATTCTTTATACATCGCATTCAAGGGAAGCTGCCCGGTGATGGCAACGAGTGGCGCACGATCAAGATTCGCGTCGGCAATGCCGGTCACCAAATTCGTCGCACCCGGACCCAAGGTTGCCAAGCACACGCCCGCCTTTCCCGTAAGCCGCCCATACACGTCCGCCATAAATGCCGCGCTTTGTTCGTGGCGCGTTGGGATAAAACGAATACGGCGGGATTTTCGCACCGCTTCTAAAAAATCTATATTCTCCTCGCCCGGCACGCCGTAAATAGTTTCGACGCCTTCGTTCGCGAGTGCTTTGACGAATAAATCTGATGCGTTCATCCCGTTAGAAGCAGGTCGCGGTCAACGCTGCAAATTATTATGTTGATGATGTATATTTTTTACTCAATAGCGAATGTTGATTAATTATGATCCCATCTTGCGACCGCGGCTTCTAACAGGATTCATCCCTTCACTATAACCTCAAAAGTCTTATTTCGTCAAAACAAAAATCCCTCGACCGAGGTCGGGGGATTTTTGTTTAATTTCTCGTGATTAACGAGGACCGAAATCGCGCTTCCGATTGCGATTGCATTCTCGGCAGTATAAACGGCCGAATGTTCCATCCTCTTTCTTTGAGGGCTGAAACGGAAGCTCTGTGATATCAACTCCGCAGCTCGCACATTTAATGCCGAGCGCTGCAATGTTGACCATCGGTCTTGGGGCTCCAAACTGTTGCATAGTCACCTAAGTTTACTTACTTAAAACGTTACTGAGGTGACGACCTGTTTGGATTTAACCCAAACCTAACTCACCTAATAACTGAAAACTATCATAGCAGACACCCGCTTTCCTGTCAACCCCGTTAGAAGCAAGGCGCCCCGAGGTGCCTGCCCCGTTAGAAATTTTACGGTCGTAGCATGAACGTCGATATCGGCGTTCGAGACATTTCTAACGGGGCCTGTAGTCACTCCGACCGCGGTCGGAGGGCGGCTTCTAACGGGGTCAATATACAGGACAGTACCATGCGATATCCATTACACCTTTCTTTTCTCGCTCAAAAAGTTGCAAAGAAATGGGCGGTAAAAAACCCTCCCCATCAACAAGCGTCGGGGCTCCCCGACCGCCGAGAATAATCGACGCAGTTGCGACGCGAAGAAGATCAACATACCCGCCCGCGAGCATCGCCGCGTTTAATTCACCCCCTCCTTCAAGCATAAGCACACGCACGCCGTAACGAATTGCAAGAATGGAAAGAGCGCGAGCAAGATCGACCCCGTTAGAAGCAAGGCGCCCCGAGGTGCCTGTAGTCACTCCGACCGCGGTCGGAGGGCGGCTTCTAACGGGGTCGACGCGCTTTTTTCCCACTACATACCGATCATTACCGACAAGTAATACGCCGCCGGCAACAGCAACGCGAAGCGGCTGGGCATCGCGCCCTTCACGCAGACGCTCCCGCACCAACGCTGAATCTTTCACCGTAAGACGTGGTTTGTCATTACGTAGTGTCGTCCCGCCAACCATAATCGCATCGCACTGCGCGCGCAGACGATCCACGGCGCGACGATCTTCCGGTGTCGAAAGTGCTATCGAGCGATGATCCGACGTTCCGATTTTTCCATCCACCGACATCGCAGTTTTTAGAAACACAAACGGTCGTTCGCCGCTTTCACCGGCTATTCGCATAAGATACTCATGATTCAGATCATACACAGCAACACGAGGCGGCGCGACAACAACCTTTATTCCCGCGCGCTCTAACACCGCAATTCCCTTTCCAGCAACATGCGGATTCGGGTCACGCATGCCAACAACCACAGCCGCAACACCCTCACGCGTAAGTCGTTTCGCGCACGACGGCGTCTTCTTTCCCTTCCAATATGCACATGGTTCCAAACTTACATACACCATTGATCCGCGCGCCGCGTCTTTCGGCAACATATCAAGCGCGACAACCTCCGCATGCGATCCGCCGAATTCTTTATGCCATCCTTTCGCAATCACCTTCCCCTTCTTCACAATAACGCATCCCACGCGCGGATTTGGGAATACGCGCCGCGCACGCTTCGCCAATGCAACTGTCCTTTTTAAAAGATCAAAATTCATAAACGTTTTCGCATCGTACGATCAACAATTTCCGCCGACGGGCGCAAGATTCCTAAACCAATCGCGGCAACCGCAGCTAAAATAAATGTCCACTGCAATGGGAAAAAATACGCAACCACAATGACAAGAAGACTCATCCCCACCTTTCCCAAATGAATTGCCATCTCATGAAGTACAGTAAATTCATCAACGTAGTGCCCTTCGTCAGCTGCAACTTCATAGGTCAATGTATCAAATGGAATCTTCATAACGATCTTCGCAATCGCATGGTATGTGCTTACGATAAAAATCTGAAATGCAGTAATAATAAAAATTTTAAGAAACCACCCCGCCGCATAGAGAGCGCTCCCTGCATGCAATAAGCGCTCCTCACGAGAATGGAGCACATCAATCCATTTCCCAACAAACAACTGAATAATAACAGTAGACGCAATCACGACTGTAGAAAGCGCACCGACATGTAAGTAATTCCCTTGCAAAATCTGAAAAAGAAAAATGGGCCAGACCACAAGACCGACGATTGATTCTGCACCATCAGCAAAAAACGCGAGAATTGCCCGTCGCCGACCGCGTGAAAAAAATTGTTTCCATGTTTCTCGATACGACCATTGGAATGATTCCCGAGTTTTCGGAAGCGTAAGATAGGGAAGAAATGAAACCACATACAGAAGAATCGCAATGAAGAACAAGACATCAAATCCAAAACGCGCAATGAGAAACCCCGCAACAACGGGAATAAAAATGCCAAGAATATCTTCCGTCACAGAGAGGAAGCTCAATTCTCTCCCCCGTTGTCTGCGGTTCGTAAATTTTGCGAAATCAATATGATAAGGAATCCAATACAAAATACGATAGAGCGTGAGCACCAGAAGTGAAAGCGAAACGATGATAAGACGATTATCGTGATTGGCAAAATAAAAAATAAGGTAAAAGAGTGCTCCGGCAAATGTACTCAATCGCAATGCTCGCTGAATCCCGAAACGATTGATCCACATGCCTCCAAATGCCACAGTCACTGCATAGATGAGTGAGGAGAATCCATAATACCCGACGACTGCATGGATATTTTCATCAAATAATCGATACAAAAAAATAGGCAGAAAAATTCCCCAAAATCCCCCAGCAATAACAATCAGCATTTTCCCGCTATACAACGCAACAAACCCGGGAGAAAGTTTCTGATCGAAATATTTTTTATGGAAAAACATAGTATAAATCTCTTTTAAAGACACCTCTGTAACAAAATGCCCCACAAAGCGTTTTCTCTCTTGTAACAGTATACACAGTATGCAGAAACAGAGCTATCGCTATCAAAAAACAGCCCCCGTGCCGCCAGCTGACCCGTCTTTGACGATGTCAGTTGTGTTGGCGTGAACGATTCTCCTTACTCGCGCTAAGACACCTGGTCTCGTCGGCCGGGTGTTTTCATTTTCCCCCATTGCTCACGAAAGGAGACAGTCATGGGAAAGAAAATAATTGGTGTGCTTGGATGCGGGAAAATCGGTTCAATCATCACAAACCAAATGATCGAGAAAGGAGTGTGTCGTCGCGAAGATATCATCGCGAGCGTCCACCGCGATTCCGATTGCGATCGCATCCGTGCGTTCGGTGTTAAGGTGACAACCGACAACCTGCGCGTTATCACTGAAGCGTCGATTGTTTTCGTCACGCTCAAGCCCGATTCGATGACAGATGCGCTCGCGCCACTCCATGGGCATTGGCACGAGGATACGCTCATCATCTCCACCGTTACGGGATGGAGCACACAGCACCTCGAATCCGCTATCGGCATTGCCGGTATCATTCGCACGATGCCGAATACGCCGGTTGCCGTAGGAAAAGGAGTCATTGGTTGGTTTCCGGGCCGCGGCGTTTCTAAAGCGCAGCACGAAAGAGCAAAAGAAATCTTGGAGAAAATCAGTTTTGCGCCTTGCGTGCTGAAGGAGGATGACCTCGATAAAATCACGGCACTCTCCGGATGCGGTCCCGCGTATGTATTCCAGTTCGTAAAGTACCTCATCCGCGCAGGCGCGCGCATGGGACTCCCCTATGCGATGTCACGAGAGCTTGTTCTTACCACCATCGAAGGATCGGTCGCACTCATGCGTGCGGAAGATGTTCAACACAGGAAACTCCATCCCGAAGAGCTTACCGAGGCAGTAAGTTCACCCGCCGGAGCAACGCTTGAGGGACATATCGCGCTCGAAGAGCATGGATTCGGCAATGCGATCCTTCGAGCAGTACAGTCTGCGTACAATCATGTACTTGCCATCAAGCGGAAAGTCGAGGAGCACATAAGCAAATAAATAATAAGAAATCTTGACGGGAAATAGATCCATCCGCTACACTATTCCTACAAAGAGTTATTATACAGCCCTGACTCTGTAGTGCCCTCTCAATACACTACAGAGGCAATGTTCGCTCGTTGCAGCATTGTGATCTTTTCCCCAAAAGATCCAGGGCTCCATCTTCGGACGAGTTCACCAACATGGTGACTCGTCCTTTTTCTTTACTTCGTATATTGCAAAACCCCCACCACCGGCAAATGATCCGACACGGCAACGATCGGCACGCTCATTTTTTCTACGGTGAAATGTGGAGAAGTATAGATATAATCAACGAGAAGTCCGTCCGGTTTTTCTTTCGCGGTTTTATGAATCGTCGGGTGCAGCGTACTCTTCATTCCCAAATTCTTCATCGCATTTTGCGCGACTGCGTCGATGGTCCGAATCACCTGCGTCTCCGGCGTCATATTCAAGTCGCCACCCAAAAGAAACGGCTCACCGCGCAATGTTCTAATATGCGCCGCGATTAATTCCGCCTGCCGCACATTTTCCACCGTATCCACCGGCTCTTTATTCCACGCACCATGCACTGAAATAATATGCATCGTTTTATTTTGTATACATATCGTCGCATCAAGCAACGAACGAGATAACAGTGGCCACGATACAGGATTATCTTCATACGTTTGAGGAAGCTCTGTATACGGTCGAAGCCATACTTCCTTTTGCGAAACAATATCCCCTTTCACAAATATCGCGCTGCCGTGATAGGCGTATGTGTCTCCATGAAAACCAAACGTACGAACAACAACGCCGGAAAGCGACAATGCATCACGCAAATAGATAAAAAGATCAAGAGTTTTATCCGCGCAGGAGTTCTCTTCCCCCGCTGTCACTTCTTGCATGGTGATAATGTCGGGATTTTCTTTACGCAAAAAATCCACAAGGGCGTCGAGAAATTTCCCCTTCCAGATATTCACTTGGATCATTTTGAGATTTAGTGACATATACTATCCATCATAGCAAAATTCTCGTTCTCGTCCACATGTTAAAACGTGTAACAAAAAACTCTCTCTTGCGTTATCCTCACCATACACCTATGACACTTGTCTTTCTATCATTTCTCATCATGACGTTCGTGCGTCGAAGTAAGCCCTCGGAAAAGGAGCTTGCTTAGACATATCCATAATTAAAAAGCCCTCTAAGTAAACTCCTCTTCTGCATTAAAGAATGAGGAGTTTTTGTTTATGTCATTACAACTGCAAACAATCTTGGGAGTACTGCGCCGTCAAAGGAATTCAAAAAATTCCTTGAGGTTGTTTGTTATTATTCAAAAAGTGCAGTGATACCCATCCCCATCAGTTTTGAACATTACCATGCGACCTCAAGGGAGGTCGCTTTTCGTTCTTTCAAAAACGGAGGGAGGGTACGATGGGAATTCTTGAGGCAGGCCACTATTACGTGGCGAAGGGTCCAACACTATGGTCGCTCGTTGGATGGGAGCTCATGCAACGCATGAAGACCCCTGACGACAAAAGCATGCTGTTTATGGATGACATCCACAGCATGGACGACGTATCTCCGGAAGAAGCTCTATTGCCAACCATGGAGTTTTTCCCAAATCCCGATTTCACTATCATGGAATCGGCGGTTAAAGAAAAGGCATTGGAAGCTCTCGAAATGCTGAAAGCATTGTCCAAAAAGAAAAGGGCGATGCTGCACTCGGGGGTATGGTACTGCTCCGGATTTCCTCTCACGACTCCATCGGGAAAACCCATCTGTGTGCTTCTCGACCTCGCGCTTACGCTGCTCAAAAAAGAGCTCGGCGCCGAGGAATGCATCAACATCCTCCCGAAGTTTTACGAGGAGGAGCAAAGGAAGCTCCTCCGTCTCGTCCCGAAAGTGCTTCCGAATTTCCGTCTCCAGGTCGTTCTCTACGATCTCGAAGGGAATCTCTCGAGCATCAAAAACGAGGCGTAAATAGGGCGTGGGAGGCAAAGCACCTCGCTTTGCCTCCCCTATTTTACTTTTAACTACAAAAAAATATGCACTACAACAAAACACGTAATAAAAAAACAATCGGCATTCTTGGAGGAATGGGACCGCTTGCGAGCGCAAACCTCTACCACGTAATAATCAAAACCGCTCAAACGCTCTATCACGCGGAACAAGACACTGATTTCCCTCCAATGTTCATCTACAATCTTCCCCTCTTCGGCTTTGACGAAACGGGTTTTGTGAATCCCGCTTTAGTACGACATCAACTTATCGCTGGCGTCAAAAAATTAGAAAGTGCGGGAAGCGACTGTATTATTATCGCGTGCAATACCGTGCATCACTTTTACCAAGACATGCAGCAGGCAATAACAATCCCCATCATCAGCATGATTGAAGAAACTGCAAAAACGGTGAAAGAAAAAGGGTATACCGTTGTGGGGCTCTTGAGTTCTGAAAGCACAAAAACGCTTGGAATCTATTCGAAGACGCTCAATCACTATGACATCAAAACATTGTCAGTGACTACTCCACAGCAACAATTACTCAACAAAATAATCCTTCACGTGATGTCCGGCGTCCACGGAGCAAATGACAAAAAACTCCTCACGCAGATTATTGATTCACTTCACACACAAGGTGCGCAAAGCATTATTCTTGGCTGCACCGAATTACCCTTAGCTATCAGTCAAATGGATGTGTACACGACGCTTTTTAATAGCATCGAAATTATCGTGCAGTCTGCGTTACGCTATGTCTACAAATAATATACCCACCTCTCTCTTTCGGCATGCCTCCCTCCGACCGCGGTCGGAGTTCGGGACTAAGCCATTCAACATACTCGGCGGGTTATTTTTACAATCGCCATTCACCTCTTCGAGGATTCTGGCGGTAAAAATAAAAAAACTGCCGTTCGCGTGAAGCTAATAGGCAGTGGTGTTGGCGTCTTCGGTTGGCGAAGGGGTAAGCTCAGTCAAGGCGCGGTTGTACGTCTCCTTCCATGTGGAATAGAACTGGTTCCAGTTCCCCGTACACTTCCACACTGGTTCGGCCTCGCGGTCAGCGATGTGACTTGCGCGGATTCCAGGATCCTTTGTCCGATGATGGAGCATCAAACGCCCTCCTTTGCGTGATATTCCCAATTAAGAAAAACTTCCTCAACGAGGAAGGTAGCACGAAATAGGCGCTCCTGTCAATGGGCTATTACGAGATGCCCGTAGATTGTAAAATTTCCTGAAGCTTTTTTCGTAATGCTGCGTTACGTTCATTTGCATCATCTATTTTTGGATTCAAAAGGATTTGGATGCTCGGATCCTTCGCAAGAGCTTCCCGAATATTCTTCACAAAGTTTCCATGTACCTGTTCCGGAACTTGCACGGTGACTGGCTGCATGGCGTTAAAATCCGTTACTGTTTTTGCGTGCGCCCAATCATAATTATCTTTTTCCGAAAGCCGTGACTGCGTGCGCCCAAAAAGCTGCTTTGCCATTGCAGGAATTTGCGTATCGGAAACCCCGCGAGGATCAATGCCGTCCGGATGCTCAATATAAATCGTTGCGTCCGCTCCTTCATTGGAAAGAGTCGAGGACTTTATCACCGTATAGCCACGTTCTTTTAATTCCTTCGCGACATATTCAAGTAAAAAGTAAAGTGCGCCGGAAATAGCATTATGCATACACTCGTCGCGTATCTCTTTCATGTCCGTCCCGTGCGCGAGTTCAACATCTTGTATCATTTTTGCAAGGAGATTATAGCGAACCGTATCGCTGTCAAGAACAAGTACACGATCCCCCATCTGTTCTTTCAAGATAGCAACAGCTGTCGATTTTCCAGAACCCGAAAGACCAAAGATATTAATCTCTTTTCCTTTCTGCCCATCACGCTTTGGATACAACGCAAGAATTTCTTCCGCAAATTGCGATAATCGTTTCCCAAATTTAAGTTCAAAGAGAAGCGCGCGCCCCGCATAAAAAGAATCACGCCACTCCGGCCCTTTTCCGGGAGTATAGTGCTTCTCGAAGTACGATGCTTCTTCAGGAAAATACCCAACCACTTCATCGCGCTCGCCAAAATGCGGCAACGCCCCCCACATTTTTCGTTCGGGATTCCGAGGATACGTCGCATGTTCCGCTGCCTCTTTATCGCCAGTCATAGCAACAAGAAGCGTCATCGGTGCGTTTTCTTTCTCTGGCTTTTTGCATGTTTCTCGATATCGCACGAGCGCATCTAATCCCTTCCCAACTTCTGGATGAGTAACAGCAACACCGTCCCAATATTTTTGCGCACGCGTCCACGGATCCTGTTCAGGCTCTCGTGGTGTGACGACATCAATGCTCAATCAATGACCCGCACCGCAAGCAGTGCGGTATGCGGTTATTGATCCCGCCGTTGGCGGGATTTATTTTTTACACCCATTCATCCCTGTGGCAAGCCACAGGGTATTCTGGGTAAAAAATAATTTTTTTAAATATCAAGCGCGCGCAAAAGTTTCGGGAGTGAAATCGTAGCAAGACATCCCGTGCGATCGCCAGCGCCATAAAAAAGTTCAACTGTTTTTCCTCGCCGCAATGCGCCCGAAGGGAAAACAACGTCCCGCACATTCCCCTTTCGTTCGTATGGCGCGACTACAGAAATAAGTGATCGCGTGGTTCTTGCGATAATGCGCTGCGGATTCCGATGATCTAAAAGAATTGCTTCAATGCCGAACTTACGATTCGGACTGTATCGCTGTCGTCCATACTTTTCAATATGCGCGTAGAAACAAAGCCACCCTTCACGTATTTTAAGCGGTGGAGTACCAACCTCAATATGATCATCCGAAGCGCGCCGCGGATTGAGAAGATATGACGAACGGTGCGCATACCAACGACGCCAAAAAACTTCCGACCAAAGATCCTCCTCGTTCGTGCATTCCGCAAGAGCGAGAGAGGACGGAAGACGGTCGGAATGCAATGTAAAAAGTACCACCATCTTCCCACGAATTCGTTCAGGAAAAAGTGTCATCGCTTTCGCATTAAACGGCGTGACACGATGCCGCTCGGAAATCTCATGAAAATCGTTCGTCACCGCAACAGCAACACGAATATCCTTCGCACGCGGAGGATAATTCGCAAGCGCCGTATAAAAAATATAATATTTTCCGTCGAGCTTCGTCACGCGCGGATCTTCGCATCCGTATTGTTCCCATGGAAACTTCGGAACAATAAGTTGTCGCCGTCCGGAAACAACGCCGTTAAGAATTTCTGCGCATCCGATCGTCGAAGAGTGAAACGTCGAGCGCCCGAAGCGTTGTCTTGCTCCCATGGCGCGATACACAACGGAAGTAGTTTTTCCGCGACGTATGGGGCACCAATTAAACGCCGCATATGATTCCCATGGATGGCGTACCATGGGCTTCAAAATCGGGTTCGCGGGTGAACGACTCACTATATTCTCGAAAGAAGATGTCATGCGATGCAGTATATCATTTTTTAGGAGTAAACTGGAGTCTCTCACGCAAACTCTGGGGGCTGGACTCCCACCGCCTATGGCGGGGTCCCGCCGACAATAAATTTATTAGCGGTGGCGGGAGAACCTCTCGTACGGTTTACTCCCCCGGTAGGACTCGAACCTACAACATCCACGTTAACAGCGTGGCGTTCTACCTTTGAACTACAGGGGAGTAAACCGTACGAAATATACCAAAACGACCTCGCGCGCTGGCGAGGTCGTTTGATTGTGAAGGAAACAATGCAAACTCACGCCAACGGCGACTGACCGTTATTGTTATTATTCAAGTTTGTTGTGCTGAAATACTGTTGCATATCTCTAATGGTAGCGCATTATTTATTTTGTGTCAAACTAGCTCGGTCGCACGTATCGACGTAACGCCGCCATTGCAATAATAGCGACAAAGAGCATTGCACCGACGACTTTCCAAATACTGTAGAGAAACACGTGTGAAAGAATTACTGCAAGCGGATTCATCGGTAATCCAAAGAAAAACAAATCGAACGTTTTTTGTAAAAAGAAAAATCCGCTTCCAATAACGATCGCATTCAATACAAGCGCAATAAGCGTATACGCTATCTGCAAAAAAATAAACGGCAATCGAATAAACGACGGCGTCGCTCCCACCATGTGCATCACGCGGATATCTTCGCTATGCCCGGCAACGACAATGCTCATCGTGCTATACACCGCTATGAGCGCCATAATAATAAAAAAAAGTGCAGAAACTGTCGTCGCTTGCCCTACTTTATGCGTAAATCCCGTTACGCGAGCAATGAGCGCTTCGTTATCCGTAAAATCGGTATTGACCAAAAATTCTGCTGAAGGGCTTCCAAGAATGCGTTCTTTTATCGCTCCAAAAAATGTTGGAGAAATGATATCAAGCACTAATCGCGCACCTAAAGGGTTTCCCTCCAACAAATCCAACGATGCAATAAGCGGCGTATCTGTTTTATGTCGATCCTTAAAGCGCTGAAGCACTTCATCCGGTGAGAGGTAGAGCACCGACTTTACTCCGTCGAGCTTTTGCAGATCCTCCCGAAATGCGAGAACGTCCTTCTCTTTCGCATCATCTTTAAAATAGAGCGTGATATCGATGCGATCTTCGATAGCGCCAAGCGTGGTTTGCATCAGTACGCGTGTCAGAAAAAATGCATCAACAAAAAAGAGTGCAACGAGTAAAAAGAGGATCGTAAAAAACGACAAACGGAGATTGCGTTTGAAATCAATCGCAGCGGCGCGGATAGAACGAGAAAATGTTGTGAGCATAATTATTATTGCGTTAGTTTCTCTTCAATCTCATCTGCCTTATCTAATACCAAATTGCTATAGGAGTTACAAATTGCTTTTGTGCAACGCGGATTTCCGGAAAGGTATGTCTTCGTCGCGCGGAGCTCCCCTGCCCTTGTCTTTGCGTTCGCGCCATCATTGGAAAGCTTGATGCCTGCTGCCATAAACGCATCTTCAAGATTCCACGGCGACGGCGGATTGTGACCGGTAAGCCCCGCCACGCGCGCCTCATACCCCAACCACGTTCCCGGTAAAAACTGTGCAGGACCCATAGCGCCGCCCCAGCCATATGATGGCTTTTTTGATACAGGGGTCGTATCGGGATCCATGCCAAGCCTCGTCATAAGCGCAAGGAATTTCTCGTGCTGATTGGGATTCATATCCTTTTTATACGTCCCCCTTCCCACATTGAGACCCAATCGCGATTCAACTTCAAGTACCGCGATAAGAAACGATGCGCGCACCTCAATACGACTTGCCACGAGCTTCCCCAAACTAATTGCATCGTTAATCGTCACACCGATCTTCCCTAACGCATACATATCACTCTTCAAGCTTTCGACTGTTCCCTTTGACAGTTCAACTAAATTTTTCAAACGCTTTGTTTCTGTTCGCGTCTGTTGCAATAATGTCGCTTTCTCCGCTTCTTTCTGTTTTGTTTCCTTGTTCTGCTGCTCTTGAAGCGCGAGAAGCTGCGCCTGTTCATCTTCACGCTCTTCTAACTGTACCTTTTTTTGCCCAAGATCGCCAACAAGCACACGTAACGTATCCACATTCTCTTTCATTTTTTGCTGCAGGAGAAATACATCGCGCAATCCATCAAGAACATCCGTAAAACGAGCCGTATAGAATATAAAAAAGATCGGCGTTCGCTTCGCTTCGTATTGATCAAGGACGCGCATTTGTTCCGCCAATGCCTGTTTTCTATCGGTAATTGCATTCTCGGTCTCTCCGATGGATCGCTTCGTCTTTCGTATCTGTAACTGGATCTCTTCCAGTTGTGCTCGGAGTGACCTGATCGATGTGTTCAATTTCTTAATCCGCTGTTGCAGCAGTGCCACCGCACTCGCAATGGTTTTTTCTTCGCCCTGTTTTTTTGTGATGTTCGTACGATAGGTCTCGATCTCTTTTTCAAGGCGATCCACTTCCGCACGCTTATCTGCAATTTGTTTTTCGATATCATCCCCTTGTGTTGCAAGTGACTGCGCACGCAATAAAAACGGAGCAGAGAGAATCCCCGCCATAACAATCCCGATAAAAAATACAAAAAAAGATTTACGTGCCATACCGTTCAATAGCAAGACGAGCAAGAAGATACGAAATCGTTGATTCTGCTCCCTCGTTTGAATTCACTGCGGTCGGAGAAAGTCCGTCATGGCAACCACCACTTACCGAATCGTAAAGCGGTTGCCGCAGAATATTTTCACCAAGAAACCAACTGAACGTCCGTAGCGCATACATCCGATACTGCTCCTCCTGTGTTATTTCATAAAGTGCAAAAAGCGCCATGACCATTGCCGACGGATCTTCGGGTTGCTGATCAAAATGTGCACACCGCCCATCGCGCGTACACCACCCTTTATTTCCAATAGGCATATACACCGTGTCTTGGAGCGTTTTCTCAATAAGAAAATCAACTGTCTTCTTTGCGATATTTCGATACCGATCGTTGTGCGCAACACGATATGCGGCAATCAGTGCGTGTGGGATAACGGCATTTGCATACGTAAGCATAGGCTCAAACCATTGCCAGTCAAACGATGCTTCCTGTTCATAGCGAGTTACGATCGCATCGGCAAAACGACGCACAATGGGAATATACTCCACGCCATTATGCAGTCGTGACAATTCCGAAACTCCCAAAAGCGCAAACGCGGTCGTACGAAGCGATGAAGACCTCGTGATTATTGCAAGCGCTCTCTTTGCTGATAGTTCGGCGCGGTGACGAAGATCAGATGGCAATCGCAGTGTCACGGCAACAGCCGCCAACCCTGTAATCGCCCTTCCTGTCGCATCGGCGATGTCTTCTCCATAATTCTGCGGGGTGGCTCGACCGTGCTCATCAATATAATTTGTGAACGATCCGTCTGATCGCTCCCCATTAAAAAGAAACGTACAATACCGTCGAAGAAGTGACAAAATCGTCTTGTCACCTGTTACGTGATAATATTGTGCAGCGAAAAGAAGCGCGCGTGCATTATCGTCAACCGTGTATCCCGATGCCCTATCAGGAACAGCGCCGCGTGAAAATTGCATCATACCCCGTTCGTCCGTCAGACGCTCAAGGTGTGTCATTCGCAATGGTGGTAACGCAGGAGACGTCACGTGCTTTGGTGTCACTATGTACGAATGTAATATCCGTGCATACGTTGCAGCAACTTTCGGCCAAAGCATTGCACGCGTCGTTGTATACGCACGAGACGCCATTTTTTCCCGACGATCATCATCTCCTACGAGCGCAAGCAATGCGTCGCTCATGGCACGAGCATCACGAAGCGGCACTTGCATTCCCACTCCCGGCGTCACCATCTCCTTTGCATACGCGAATGATGTTGCAATAACGGGACGCCCCGCGCCAAGTGCATAAGAAAGTGTTCCACTCACCGCCTGATATGGATCGAGTGAAGAGGCGACATAGATATCCGTCGCACGTAAAAATTGAAGAATCTCTTCCAATGGAAGGTACCGATCGTAAAACTTCACATGCTCTTCCAGTCGCAACTGCAATACGCGACGCATAAGCATTTTTCGATAACGCTCCCCTTCTTTCCGTCGTACCACCGGATGTGTTTCGCCAATAATGAGATACGCAACGTGGGGAAAACGTCGCACAACCTCTGGAAGCGCGTCGAGGACATATTCGATCCCCTTGCCGGCGGAGAGTAGACCGAACGTAGAAAGTACAAGATGATGCCCGAGCCCAAGCGCTTGTTTCGCCGCATCGCTTTTCTCAAATGCGACATCGGGAATTCCATGCGGTACAACGGTAACCGCTTTTGTCGCTCCATAAACGGTACGAAGAATTTCACGCGCATTTTTCGTCATGACAATACATTGCTTTGATTTCTTAAGCAATAATTGCACGACCAAACGCATACGATCATCAGGATTCGGAAGGACCGTATGAAACGTTGTAATGATCGGCTTCGTAAGTCGCGTAATAAATCCGATAAGATGAGAGCCTTGCCGCCCGCCAAAAAGACCAAATTCGTGCTGGATATTCACTGCGCTCACACGGTCAAGACGATTCAAAATTTCCGCCGTATTGATGAACGCTCGCTCATCGGTATCAGTGATCTGTAAAAATACTTCCTCCGGATAATGATAGAAGCTCGTCGCCGTATCATTCAATGCAAGAATCTTTGGAACAAAAAGCGGCGTTGTCGCTCCAATCGCACGCACAAGATCCGCGGTGAATGTCGCAATACCACATTCGCGCGGCGGATAACTCGATATGAAAACGACGATTGGTCGTTGTTCGTTTTGCATTTATTTCGAAATAAGTTCTGAAAGAAGCTCTTGGAGATTTACTGACGCGACCGCAATGCGGCTGTCAGCGGCACCGTAATAAATATATAAACGACCATCAAAGAGCGCGGTTCCTTCCGGAAAAACAACATTCGCCACATCCCCATTTTTTTCATACGATTCGACCGGAGAAAAAAGCGGTTCAGAAAGACGTCCAAGAACTTTCTGCGGATTCGCAAGGTCGAGCAATGCTGCGGTTGCGTAATATATCCTTCCCACACGTGCATCTTCAACCGCATGATAGATGAGCAGCCATCCTTTTTCTGTGCGAATTGGCGCAGCGCCGCATCCGATATTACGAGACTCAAAACCGTGTTTCGGATCAAGCACAATCGTATCGCCAAGTCGCTCGAGATACCGCTCCCAGTAATCACTCGTCAATTCGGTAAAATCATCAAAATAAATAATTTGCATTCCCGGAAGGACGCGGTGCAGAAGCGCAAATTTTCCACCAATCTTTTCAGGAAATAAGCATGCATCTTTCTCCCAAAGCAATACATCCGCGCCAACCTTATCCTTAAAATACGACTCAAAAAAATAATAGCGATCCATGAGCTTCGATTGTCGGAACACATCCTCCGCTCGATCATACGTGATGGATGGCGAAAGCACTCCTCGTCTTGTAAACTTTTTTCCATCCTTGCTCGTCGCGTATGCCGAACGCGCATTGCGGCCATCATATGCCGTATAAAAAAGGTAATAAATGCCATCCAAAAAAACAATGCGCGGATCTTCAATGCCGTGCTTTTCATACGAAAATTTTGGAGATAGGAGTGGTTCCGAATCCCGTTCTGCAACAGTGAGCGGCCCATCGAGCCGCGCATAACCAATGCTTGAGTAGTTCCCTTGGCGCACCGCACGATAATACATATGTACCGTATTACCATTTTGATAACACGTAGGATTCAATACTGCCTGATCCTCAAATTGGTTCTTTGTCGCTTCAAGAAGTACACCGTGTTTTGTGACGTGTATCATGTTATGGAGAAAGACGATTGATAAGCCGTGGGAAAG
>JAUSHC010000019.1 GCA_030648795.1 bacterium
CTTTCCATAGAAGAACACCCCTAGAGTACACCCGTGCAAATTTATGTGAATATGAGTTGACTGAATACATCAATCTATTTATGTACAGTTAGCCAAAAATTATAGGCTATAAAATCAACGTCGGATGGAATTGACACAAAAAAGGGAAATATTAATTAAAAAACTGGGTTCGACACCCAGTTTTTTAAATAGAAATTCTCGACCCCAGTACCAGAGCAGGGCTCGGTACGGGGCAGGCTTCGCTCGGGGAATATTTGAGATTGCTTCGCCGAACTCGCAATGACAAATCTTTTACTGCTTGATCGGCATGATGAGATAGGTATAATTCGTATCATCTTTCGGACGAAGCACGCCGGGATTTGTTGGATTTACAATATCAATCACCACTTCTTTTGTCTTTATACGATCCAAGCCTTCCATTAAATACCGCCAGTTGAATACGATTGAATTTTCATCACCGATAACTTCTCCAGACACCACGATACGATTCTCACCCACTTGCCCTGACGCTGCGGTAATCTCTATTTCTCGCTTTTCCGGATGAAAATGCAAGTGAATATCATTAACTCCCGAGGGTGCAAAAAGACTTGCTCCTTTCACCGCTTTCGCAAGATCCTGTACAACAATCGTTGCGCGTGTTTTATGGTTTGGGGGGATCACCTGCTCATAGTCCGGATATTTTCCATCAATAATCCGCGTAGTAAATGTGCATACATCCGTCATAACAACAACCTGATTTTCACCAATAATCATTTTAACTTCTCCTGAAGTATCTCCTAAAATGCGTGAAAGTTCCTGCACGGAAGTTGCGGGGAGAATAATTTCTTTTTTTTCTTTTGGTGATTGTGTTATAAGTATTTTTTTCTCCGCGAGTCGATAACTATCTGTCGCGACAAGTGTCATTTTCCCTTTCTCAATACGGAAAAAAATTCCACTTATTTCCGGTCGTGTTTCATCTGGCGCAACAGCGTGAAGGACGCTTGCTGATGCTTCCCGGAATAATTTCGTTTGAAATGTAACTTCTTCTCCTTTAGGTAATTCCGGAAGAAGTGGGAAATCCTCTGCACTCATTCCAAGAATTGTTGTATGAAAATTTTTACATGCAATAAGAATTTTTTGTCCCTCTGTTTCAATATCCACCTGATCTTCAGGTAAAAGTTGAATATATTCCAAAAAAAGTCTTCCAGGAATAGTAATCTCACCCTCTTCATGTATTTTTCCACGAAGAGTACTTGTAACACTTAATTCTAAATTTGTAGAAATAAATGTAATGGTGTTTTTAGAAACACGAAGTAAAATATTTTTTAAAATAGGAAGAGTGGTGTTTTTATTTGTGATATACACAACCCGTTGAAGTGCTTCTAGAAGATTAGATTGTATTAATGTTATCTTCATAATAGTAGTAGAGGAGTGGATTGTGTGGAAAAAGAATTTTTATCTTATTAAGAAAGGGAAAAAGAATTTTTAGTGTGTGAATAATGTTGGTGAAAAGAGGGGGGAAAAAGTGCGTAATTTTTTCTGTATTTTTTTGTCTATTTTTATATAGAAGTTACACACATCACTATACACATATTATACAGGTGCGTATAAGCGCTGGCGAATGAGATGGATTTCCTGGCTCAACTTTTCATTTGTTTCAATTTCTCTTGCGATTTTTGTGTACGCATGGATCGCAGTGGTATGGTCGCGTCCTCCAAGCTCATGTCCGATGGATGGATAGGAGAATTGCGCTTCTTCTCGTAAGAGATACATAACAATTTGTCGTGGACCAACAAGTTCTTTCTTTCGGCTTTGTCCAACAAGGTCTTCTGTGCTGATGTCATAGAACGCAGCGACGGATGTAATGAGTTGTTTTGGTGTGACAGAACGACGTGCGACCTGTGTCGTGAGTGAAGAGAGGATGTTCTTTGTATTCTCAATAGTTGGCTCACTTCGATTCAATTCATGGTATGCGATAATACGGGTCAACGCCCCCTCCAATTCACGAATGTTGCTTTGGATAGTCGTTGCGATATGTGTGAGGATCTCTTTTGTGAGCATAAGACCGCGTTCCTGGCACTTTGTTTCAAGAATGGCAATGCGAGTTTCGAGATCCGGAAGTGCGATATCTGCAATCATTCCTTGCACAAAACGCGATAAAAGACGGTGTTCAAGCGCGGGAATTGCTTTTGGCGGACGGTCGGATGTCAAAACGATTTGCTTGTTTGTTTGATGTAACGCATTAAATGTATGAAAAAATTCTTCTTGTGTTCCCTCTTTTCCAGTGATGAACTGAATATCATCGATGAGAATGCAGTCGACATTTCGATAGACGTCTTTAAATTCTTTCGCGCGGCCGCTGCGCACTGCGTGAATAAATTCGTTGGTGAATTTTTCGCAGGTCACGTACAGTACGCGCGTTCCGGGAAAGTTTTTCATTAGTTGATGTCCAACCGCCTGAAGAAGATGCGTCTTTCCTAATCCGACGTCGCCATAAATGAAGAGCGGATTGTAACCTTTCCCCGGTTTCTGCGTAACCGCAAGGCATGCTGCGTGCGCGAGCTCATTGTTTTTCCCGACAACAAAATTTTCAAAAATGTATTTTTCATTCAGTCCCGAACGGTCATGCGTTTTTTCCTCTCGCGGTTGTGTCGGAGTTTCCGCGGGCTTTTCGTCGACAATTTTTGTTATTATCTGTGTTGTTGCCACGACACGCACGGTGTCTACGCGATAATGCACTTCGCGAACCTCATTGTTTGATAAACGCTGGAGCGTGGTAACAATTTTACTGTTGTATTTTTTTTCAAACCACGTCTGCGTGAAATTGTTTGGAACGGATACGACAATACGGCCGTTTTCGAACGACGCAATGGCTGTATTTTTAAACCACGTCGTAAAGTTTGCTTTGGAGAGCGAGAGTTCAAGCTCTGCCAAGGCCCCTTGCCATAGTTGCTGTATATCCATGAGAGAAGATTTTGAATTGTTCAACTATAGCACACCCCGTAAAGACCGCAACAGTCTTCGGATGTCTTTTTGTTCATAAGGTGTGGAGGAAATGTGGACGCGCGTAGCCATCTTGTCAAAGAGTACGATCGTCTGTATACTGAAAAAATAAAATGTAAGAAAAAACTATGCCGAAACGAACCTATCAACCAAAAAAGAAACGCCGCAGCCGCGTCCATGGCTGGAGAAAACGGATGCTCACGACAAATGGGCAAAAAGTTCTTCGTCGCCGACGCCAAAAAGGGCGACATCGACTTTCCGTATAAGGAAGATTGCAATGGTGGCGCGTGCACATCGTATTTCGAGGGGTGCTGATTTTCAGCGATTGTTTTCTCGGGGGAATCGCGTGCACCTTCCCGCGTTGACGTTGGTGTCTGCTCGCAATGGAAATAAAGACACGCGATATGCGGTTGTTGTCGGGCTGACAGTAACGAAACGCGCAAACGTACGCAACCTTTTACGCCGTCGACTTTCCGAATATCTGCGACGCACTCTTCCCACAATTGCTTCTGGCTATGACTGCGTATTTGTTGTTCGTCCTCCCGCAGTGAAGGCAGCTCGTGAGGCAATGCGTGACGCCGCAGCAATACTTTTACGACGTGCCGGATTGCTTCCGCCGCATCAACCATGATTGCTTCACTGTTCGATCGGTTCATTCATCTCTATCAGCGCACATTCTCACCGGATCACGGTATTTTTTCTGGATATTTTCCGTACGGATATTGTCGTTTTACGCCAACGTGTTCGCAGTATGCGCGAGAGGCGTTGAAGCGCTACGGAGCTATAAAAGGGCTAATATTAGCCACGAAAAGAATACTTCGCTGTAATCCATTTACGGCAAATCGTCACGATCCCGTCGTTTAATTTTCATACCAATGCTTGGAACAATTTATACCACTATTTTTTATCAGCCGATTCTGAACCTGCTCATTTTTTTATACAATATTCTTCCCGGACAAGACATCGGGCTCGCGATTATTGTACTCACGGTGATTGTGAAAGCGATTCTCCTTCTTCCCTCTGCGCAATCCATTCGTTCACAAAAAGCGCTGCAAGCGATCCAGCCCGAGATTGACGCGCTGAAGCAGAAGTACGGAAAAGATAAAGAAGCGATGGCGAAAGAATTGATGGGCGTTTACAAACGCAATAAAGTGAATCCCCTCTCATCCTGTTTGCCCGTGCTTATACAACTTCCATTTCTTATCGCGGTGTATCAAGCATTTCGTGCGGGACTTGCTTCAACAGAACAACTTGGGGCGCTTCTGTATTCGTTTGTAGCACTCCCCGCTACTATCCACACGACATTTTTATGGGTACTCGATCTTGCAAAGCCGAGCATTGTACTTGCTGTTCTTGCGGGAGGCGCGCAATGGTGGCAGACAAGGATGCTTATGCATAAGCGGCCACCGATGAAGGTTCCCGGAGCAAAAGATGAAGATATGACGGCAATCATTAACAAACAGATGATGTATATGATGCCCGTTATGACTGTTATCATTAGTATGTCATTGCCAAGTGGTCTCGCACTGTATTGGCTGGTAACAACATTGCTTACCGTTGTGCAGCAACTCTATATTTTTAAGCAGAAGCCCAGCGTTGTCGTAACTCCTTTATTCAATGTCACTCATCAAAAGCAATAATCTTATTGGTCTTCCGGTTGTAACCGAGAGCGGCGAGCGCCTTGGGTCGGTTCGTTCATTTGACGTTGATGTTGATAGCCACACTATCGTGCGTTATTACGTAAAGCCAGGGAGCATTGTCGCAATAATGGGGCATGGTGAACTGTTGGTACACGCAAGTCAAGTGGTGAGCATTACGGAGAAACAAATGACGGTCCGTGATAATACCGTTGTCGTTCCTTCACCTATTACCGCTGTAGGCGCGGTATAAAATAAAAAAAGACCCTCGCATATCCGAAGGTCGGCGAAGCGAAGGTCTTTTTTGTTTTACGAAAACAACCGTTCTCGACCGATGATGACTCGTAGTTTTTGTGGCGCGATGGTTACCGTTAGTGGAAGTTTTACAGAACGCCAGCCGTCCATGGTGATTATTGCTCCTTCCGGTTCAGTAAGCTCTATCTCTTGAATAGGGAAAATACTGGGAATTTTCTGTGTTTTTTGTGGTCGAAAGACGTCGATGAAGGACGTTGTTGCATCACGAATAATAAGCTCCAATATGCCATCGCGTGGATTGCCTCGCAGTATTTTTTCGTTGCCGAGTGGGGCAAGCGCGAGATTCATGACAGTAAGAGTTGCTTTTGCAACAATTGGCTCAACGCGAAACGTACGCCGAGGGAAAATACAGCGAAACGTTGTCGCCTGTACTTCCGCGCTTGTCAAAAAATAGTGGGAGGCGATTTTTCCCAAATCGAGACGCGCAATTGTTCGTCGTGAGAGCACCTCGCACGCAAGATCAAGAGGTGGGATGCCGAGGGTTCGTGCAATGCGTAAATTTTCTTCATTCCCCACGGGAATGATTCCAACGGGGATATCGTATTTCGCGAGTGTGTCAATTGCCTGCACAATACCGTGGTCATCGCCTACAAGGACAATGGTTTTTGCTCCACGTCGAATGCTCTCCTCAATCGTTTCTTTTTGATGGTTGAGGATATTCAACCGTTTAATTTTTCCCGAAACGCCTAATCCCCCCAATCGCACCTCAATGCGCTCGAGTATTTTTCGGTATTTTTTTGCGTTTAAGAAGGAATCGTAGATGTAATAATACATGAATCATGAATCATGAATCATGAAGCATGGAACATTTGTTACCAGCGACATAATTCATGTGCAACAATAAAGCCCGTTCGAGAGCACGGGCTTGTGTTTTATAGAACGTGTAGAACCCACGCCCTCATTTTTTCTTTTCAAGGATTTTCGGCTTCGCTCCAGCGCCTGCGGGACCAAACAGTTCCGGAGTCGGTGGTTCTTTTACCATTGTGCATTTTCCGTTGAGAATTGCGCCGGGAGCGACAGAGAGAGTTTCCGTTTCGATGTCGCCGAAGATTCTTGCAGTTTCGGTCAATTCAAGCTTTCCTTTGATCTTTACCGTACCACGCACTTCACCGGAGATCTTTGCATTTGCAGCAATAACGCTCGCTGAAATTTTTGCACCAGCACCAACAGTGAGATCTTTATCGGTTTTAAGTGAACCATGGACAACGCCCTCGACAATGACGTTCCCTTGCCCACGAAAATTTCCTTCGACTTTTACCGAAGGGCCAATAACCGTCTCTATTTCTCTTCCTCCATTTGTTGGAAGACTTTGTTTATCATTGAAGATGGACATGTTAGTATTCTAGATTATTTGTTCCATGTGTGTCAAAGTTTATACAGACCGCATATCCCCGCGATCTGTCCCGACGCCTAAACACTGGCGAAGCCAGTTATTCGGCATCGGGCCCCTTCGGGCTTGGGCTTCCCTCCATTCCCACCGCCGTTGGCGGGGCCCCGCACGATGCGGTGGCTCACTCACCGTACCTTCAGTACGCCTCGTTCGGTGCTCGCTCCAGCCCGTCGCAGCTCATCGGGTTTATGCTAGTCTATAGTTGATTCCACTATATTATTTGACAAAAACTATTTTTTCTTTTACAATATATTATATTATAACATAAACTTGACAATATATACAAAAGTATTATGTACTTAAAATCAAGTTAGTAGATTGTCGCCCTTGTCGTTCAACGGATAGGACAGAGGTTTCCTAAACCTTAAATCGAGGTTCGACTCCTCGCGAGGGCATTGCACGTTGACAGTAATAGGGGTACGATATAATAGTGAGATACTCAAAAGAAATGAAAGAAAGTGTTAGGAGTCTACGTTCGCAAGGGAAAACCTATGCAGAGATTTTGGATGAACTAAAGATGGCTATTCCGAAAGGAACTTTATCCGATTGGTGCGCTGACGTTCCCTTGCCATCATGGTATCAAAACAAAATTGATACTCTTAATACGGCAAGTTTTAGTAAGGCGCAAAGAACAGCATGGGCGTCGAATAGAATTAAACGTGAGAAATTTTTAGCTACACTTGAGGCGGATAATCAGTATCTTATTGAGAAAATTAAGGATAAGAGCACTTTGAAATTAGCTCTCGCTTTTCTTTACTTGGGTGAAGGGAGTAAGTGGCGATCTCATAGCGGGGCAATGCTGGGTAGTTCTGA
>JAUSHC010000024.1 GCA_030648795.1 bacterium
CGGTCGGAGGACGAAGAATCTCACATGAGTAAGTAGACCATGCTCTTGACTTTTTCTGGGGGGGGGTATACTAAAAGCAGAATTTTTATTGAAGATTTTAATCACTAACGAAAAAAAGTTATGGGAGAAATTATCAGAGAAGAACCAAAGGGGCTCGAGCATGGGGATGCCAATGAGAAAATTTTTAAGGAAGATGGACGCAGTGTGGGCGCTTATATTAAAGATGCGATGCAAGATATTGCGGATTCTCTAGATGGCACGGAGTCTCATAAATGGAAGGATGAAGAAATAGAACGCGTGAGAAAGCTCGCTTATGTTATGCGGCTCGATGTTGACACAGCTACCACTCTTTTATCTAGACTGATTAAAGAGAAGGAAAATCCTAATCTTCTTGAAGATATAACTGAATTTCTTCGTAATCATGGTAAACAGTATGGTGAACAATAAAGTCGCTTAGGGGATTAAGACAGCAAATAATACAGATTCAAAAAGAGAGTAGAAGTCACTTATATCATAAGGCTAAAAAATACTCGTTCTGTCGAGTATTTTTTAGTTGTATTATTTTTACAACCGCACGCGTTTGAGGCGGAGGGCATTGGTAACGACGGAGACTGAACTCATTGCCATCGCGAAGGCGGCGATGATCGGGTTTAAGATGCCGAACGCGGCGAGGGGGATGAGTGCGGTGTTGTAGGCGTACGCCCAGAAGAGATTTTGTTTGATGTTGCGCATGGTGCGGCGCGAGAGCATGATAGCTTGTGCGACCCCACGCACGTCGCCACGCATGAGCGTGATGTCGGAGGATTCCATCGCGATATCCGTGCCTGTTCCCATGGCAATGCCGATGTTGGCTTGCGCGAGTGCTGGCGCGTCATTGATGCCGTCGCCGACCATCGCGACTTTCTTTCCTTCTGCTTGGAGTTTTTTTACTTCTTTTTCTTTGTCTTGCGGGAGTACTTCTGCGAGGACGCGATCAATACCGAGTTGTTGTGCAATTGCTTCGGCGGTTTTTTGATTGTCGCCCGTGATGATCGCAACTTCAAGTCCCATTTTGTGGAGCTGTGCGATTGCTTCTTTTGACGTTTCTTTGATCGTGTCCGCAACTGCGAGTACACCAAGGATTTTTCCGTCCTCCGCAAGAAGCATCGCAGTTTTCCCTTCACTTTGCAGTTTTAAGATCACGTCTTTTTGAGATTCTATCGGGATGAGTTTTGCGTTGCCGAGCTGTACCAGTTTTCCATTGATAATTCCTTCAATCCCCATGCCGGGAATTGCTTTGAAGTTTTTTACTTCGAGAAGCGTGAGTCCTTTCTTTTTTGCTTCTTCAACCATGGGGATATTTAAAGGGTGTGTGGATTGATTGCCGAGTGACGCGGCGAGTTGGAGAACAGTGTCGCCCCCAATCACATCGGTGAGTGCCGGTGTGCCCTTCGTAAGCGTGCCGGTTTTGTCGAGGATGACGGTGGTGAGTTTGTGTGCGGTTTCGAGTGCCTCGGCATCGCGAATGAGGATGCCGTGTTCCGCGCCTTTGCCGGTGCCGACCATGATCGCGGTTGGCGTAGCGAGTCCAAGTGCACAGGGGCAGGCGATGATGAGGACTGCGATTGCGTTAAAGAGCGCGAGCGTGAATGACTCATTCCAGAACCACCATGCGCCGAATGTTACGACAGCAATAAGTAAAACGGCTGGCACGAAGTAGCTCGTAATTGTATCGGCAAGACGCTGAATCGGCGCTTTGGATCCCTGCGCTTCTTCGACAAGCTTAATGATCTGTGCGAGCAAGGTTTCCGCACCGACTTTTGTTGCCTTGAATTTGAATGCGCCGGTTTTGTTGATTGTCGCGCCGATGACCGTGTCACCTTCTTTCTTGTCCGATGGAATACTTTCACCCGTCACCATAGATTCGTCAATTGCGCTTGCGCCATCGGTGATCACGCCGTCAACAGGAATTTTTTCTCCCGGGCGAACGATAACGATGTCGCCGACGATGACTTCTTCAATCGGAATGTCTAGTTCTTTTCCGCTACGAACGACGCGAGCGGTTTTTGCGCGAAGTCCCATGAGCTTCTTAATAGCCTCGCTCGTCTTTCCTTTTGCGTTGGCTTCGAGTAGGCGTCCCAAAAGAATGAGCGTAATAATAATAGCGGCGGTGTCGTAGTATGCTGTTGGCTGCACATTGGCAGAGGTGAATACTTCTGGAAAAAATGTTGCGACAAAACTATAGCCATACGCCGCGGATGTGCCGATGGCGATAAGCGTATCCATGCTCGTCGTCCAATGTTTTAGCGCAACCCAAAATCCTTTATAGAACTGCGCGCCCACCCAGAACTGGACGGGAGTGGCAAGGAGAAAGAGAATGCGCCAGTCGCGAAGCCAGAGCGGCACGAACGAAAACCATTCGGGGAAACTACCGAGGAAGACGATTGTGCTTAGTACCGCGCCCACCCAGAATTTTTTGCGTAATATTTTAATTTCCTTTTCTCGAGCGGCTTTCTCTCGATCTTCAACCGAATTTTGTCCGCCAGCTGGCGGATTTGAACCCTGCATTTCTAATGGTTCATATCCCGCCTCTTTGATTGCCTTTTTAATTGCGTCAACCGTTGCAGGTTCGGAAAAATCCACCTCTACTTTTTCTGTTGCAAATTCTACTTTAATTTTCTCAACACCTTTAAGATCCTTCAAAACTTTCTCCACAATCATCGCGCAATGCGGATTATTCATTCCGATCGCTTTCAAAGACACTGTGCGTTGACCATCGTTGAATAGCTTTTGAGCCGATCGGCTCATTTCCTCTTCAGATAATTTTTGTTGTTCAAGTGATTCTGCGGTGTAGCCAAGGCTTTCGACGGCTTTTTTTACCGCTTCATCAGCAACCTCGCCTTCCACCGTCGCACGGTTCGTCGCGAGATTAACAACGACGTTCGTAACGCCAATAACTTTCTTGATCGCTTTTTCGGTCTTTAATACGCACGATGCACAGTGCATTCCTTGGATAGAGTATGTTTTTTTCATAATAGATTGTCATCTGTATCTGTCATTTCGAGCGGAGCGTAGCGCAGTCGAGAAATCTATTTCACTAGAGAATGGGATTCCTCCACTCGCTTTGCTCGGTCGGAATGACAACGATGTAGTTTTTAAATTATACTAATGTTTTTGAGAGATCGTCGAGTGTTGGATTCATCGTTTTGATAAGTGCGATTTTTTTACTGCGCGACCATCGTTTCAGTTGTTTTTCTCTTGCGATCGCAGTAAGTGCATCGTCAAAGATTTCATAAAATACCAGTTTGTTTAGATTGTATTTTTTCGTGAATCCTTCGACTACCTTTTGCTGATGTTGCCATATTCGTGCAGAGAGATTGCTCGTAACACCAATATACGATGTTGTATTCCATTTATTCATCATCACGTAGACACAATAGTGTTTTTCCTGCATAGCGATGGCGTGAGATTTCTCCGCTCCTCTTCGACCACCGCCAAGGCGGGGCAAGCAAGCTCAGAGTCGGTCGAAATGACAATCTTAATATTGTCTTACTGCAATATACCTTGATAGAGGCGCGCGAGTTCATCAATATATTTTTTCCCGGTTTTGTTTTTCATACTCGACAACACGCACGTTTCAAGGTGATTTTTAAGGAGAAGTGTATCAAGTGAGCGGAGTGATTTTTGCACGGCAAGCGACTGCGTAAGAATATCCACGCAATATTTATCCTCTTCGAGCATACGCCGAATGCCGCGAAGTTGGCCTTCGATGATTTTGATGCGGTGAAGAATGTGTTTTGGTTTTGGCGGATGCAGGTGCTTCATAATGCAAAATAAATACCCCCTAGGGGTATTATAGATTATCCGAAATTATTGTCAAGAGGATTGAATAAAAAAGGCTCTCGTCGCGGTCAGCAACGAAAGCCAGAGGGAACGTGGATGGAGGCGATCCCTGCGCTACACGTTTTCTCGCACCTGTGTCCACGGCACAGCGGGGAGCGAGAAGTCGGGTTTGCGATACGGTGCGTCGGTGAAGATTTCGTGTGTCCCTACGATCGCCGGTTTTGTGATTCCTAGGAAAATGCGCGGCGGGGTGACGAAGAGAAACATCACCACCTTACTCCACCACCGTGCTTCCTGCGGAGGGGTGAAGATGTAGTGCCTATCCTCATCGAAGGAGAGGAAGTAAAACGTCTCCAGACCCGCAAAGAATCCCGCTAGTGCAAAGAACATACCGATGGTGCAAAACACCGCCAGCGGCATGAACGCAACGCTGACGAGAAAGATTCCGGGCTCTCGTCGAGTGATTTCCCACATGGAGAGTGACTATGTGCGCGCCTCTTCCTGTTGCTGCGGTAGTGTGTAATAGACACCCGCCACCACATACAATGCGACTACTGCTACGATGAACCACACCATCGAAGCACCTCCAGTCTTAAAAAAGGGCTATACAATAATCAGCGCACCTCAAGAGTACAGACGTTACTCCTTCATGTCAAGAGGAAGTTTGTATTTAAATGACGAGAAGTACAATGAAGCCAATCGTTCCTGCGATGAGGAATGATAACACAATGCCAATCCAAAATGATCGCGTCGCGCCGAGGACGGCAAAGACGTCGCCCCATGGACGGCGCGCGGGGTGGTCAAAGTCGGGGTCGTAGGGAATATTCATGAATGATGAATTAGGAATTATGAATTAGGGATGACGTTAATCTCGCCCCAGAACATACCCATAGAACAACTAAATGGAATGACGCCGGCAATGCGGGGAGTGAATTCGACGACGTTGGTGCCGGGTTGTAAGAGCGTGCGGATGCCGAGCTTCGGCGCTTGGATAACGGAAAGACACCCGCTATTACTTTTTGCATTAATCACCCATTGCGTTGGCACGCCTTGTCGGATGGTAAAACGGTTTGGGGAGTAACCCGTGTAGTCAACTGCCATTTGGACGGTTTGTTTCGTGCCGTCGAAGCTGACATTGGAATCAAGTGCATTCGGTTTATTCCCCGAAATAAAGAGACTCGCTACGCGTTGTAGTGAGATCGGATAGCCCATCATGGTAAATCCATTTTGGAGATTCCAAAGACCGAGCATCACGACGAGTGCGCCGGCGAATTGAAAAAAGAATCTGCCCGCTTTTCCTTTGAGCGAACCGGAAACCCAGCCGAGTACGAGCAGTGCGGGAGCGGTGCCGAGCGCAAACGCAAGGAGGATAAGCGCGCCGGTCGTAAAACTACCAGTGGTGAGTGCATAGAGTTGGAGCGCTTGCGTGAATCCGCACGGGAGAAAGAATGTTGCGGCACCAAGAAGCAGAGGAGTGAATGCATGTTCTTTTTCTTCAACGGTGAGCAAGCGATGCCCGAGTGATTTCGGAAGGCGTGGGGTAATTTTCTTGAGCCATTGCGGTGTGAGGTGGAGCATGTCAAGCCCCATCGTAAGCATGTAGAGTGCGGCAAGAATGGTGATGATACCTGTTGCGAGTGGTGAGGGAGAAAGGGCTTTGCCAATAGCGCCGATAAGTCCACCCAAGAGCGTATAGGAGAGCAGACGCCCGCCGACAAAAAGAAATACGGGGCGCATACGGATGAGGCCAACACTGAGTGTTTTTTGCGCAACACTTGGTGTTGTTGATCCGTAGCGTTCGTTGAATTTTGCGGCAGATGAAAGAAGTAGTCCGCCGGAGACAGCGATACACGATGAGCTCGCGGCAACGAGTCCCAAAAGGAATACGGCGCCGAAGCTTGTTCCCGCACCGAGCGCAATGGTGGGAGCGAGAAGACCGATTTTCGAAAAGAGTGTGCCGAGGATAATGACGAGTACAAAGAGGCCGAGGAGTTGCCACCACCGTAGACGGGAAGTTGTAAGTTGTAAGTTGTAAGTTTTGGCAGAATCAAAAATGCCTTTGACGGTGTAGCCGTGGTCGGCGATTGCGGATTGGAGCACTTCAAGGCTCGGTTCCGTATCGCCGCACACAACGCGTGCGACACCTTTTGCGGCGTTCACATCAACCTTAAGCACGCCATGGATTTTTCGCCACGCGCGTTCAATCGTCAGTTCACAACTGCGGCACGTCATGCCTTCTACTTTGAGTTTTATAATTTTATCCATAGTGAAGGCAGTATAGCAGTGAAACGGGCAAAATAAAAGACTCCCCGACAACTATCGAAGAGTCTTTTATGATATTTCTATTCCGCTTCTTCCGTTGGTTCTGGGCTTTCTTTTTTGAATTGCTCGAACGCACCAAAATTTAACGCGGGAGATTTGTACGGATCGGCCTTGATTTGTGGAAGTTCTGATTGCGTTCCGGTGAGCGTGTCTCGTATATCGCCGAATTCCGCCTGCAAATCCTTCACTTCATCGAAGATACCGACAACGGTTTCTTGATCAATTGGCTTCTCTTTAAGTGCCTGTTCAAGTTCGGTGAGCTTTGCCTTGAGTTCATTTTGCTTCGCTATTATTTCGCTAGTGTCGAGCTTTTTCTTTAGCAACTGTTTAATGAGTGTGTCATTTTGTTTTACTTGGCGTGTCAAATCTGTTTTTGCCTTACCAACATTCTTCAAATCGTTAATCAGTTTTATGGTATCGTTGACATTTTGAACGTTTTCAAAGAATGTGTCGAGCGCATCTTGCTTTTCATCAGGATCGGTTTTTGCCTTTGCATCGGCAAGTGCCTGTTTCGCAGCGCTAGCATTCGCATCAAGATCGGTAATAAGATTCGAGAGGTCAACCTTTGATTTTGCCGCCAATACTTTTGCTTTTTTGACACCCGCGTCCATCAGTTTCATTTGTCGGTCACTTTCTTTCATCATCTGTCCCATGCGCATGAGGTCGCCAATTCTTGGTCCCCATTCTTGCAAGACCGAGCCGACGTCTGCCATGTCGCTCATGCGATCCATAAACGCATCGGGATCTTCAATGTCGTCAGCAGATTTTATTTTTCCCACATACGCGATAAATTCTTCAGCTTTTACAATTGCTTCACGAAGTTCTTCCGGTACCGTAACGCCTTGTTTTGCAAGTTTCGGGAACATGCTCTTCATCATCTTGATTCCCTGACTCATCCCACGCATGCCCTGTTTCATTCCCATGAACATGCCTTTCAACTGCATTTTTTGGATCTGATCTTCATCGGGACCAAAATTTTCTTCATCTCCTGAACCGTTGCCATTCATACCAGAGCCGGGGTTGAATCCTTGTCCTTGGTTCGGACCACCATCAGGTCCAAAATTCATGCCAGCGGGAGGCCCAAAGCTACCCGATCCGTTTTGTCCCATCATCGCGCCGGGATCAAACCCTGCCGGCGGACCGAATTGTGCTTGTGCTTTTGCGCCGGAAAGCCCGAGCACAACAAGAAGCGACAGAGTGATTGTAAGTGCACGTATATTGTTATGTTGCATATTAAAAAAGAGGGTTAAATGTTAACCCTCTTAGTATAACACATTCTTTTTTTACTCGCTATTTGCTTGTCGGTGGTGGGGTCGGTGGAGGAGGAGTAACGATTTTTCCTGTTTTGAGATTGCGGTACGCACCCATTGCGGCGAGCGCAATACCGTTTTCACGAAAGACGTATGCGCCATCTTTTTCTTGTGTGCCGACACTTTGCCATACTGCTTTCAACGAATCATACTCCCCAAGATCGCCGGTTAATATGATGGTGGGGACGGCGGTGAGCGTGTATTGTTTTTGCAATTTCTTTCCTTCTGTCGAGCGAATGTCGACTACGCTGTCGTCTACAGCTTTAAGTCCGAGATTCGCCATCGCCTGTTGGTGTCGCATAACGTCGTAGCAGGTTTTACAGGTCGTGTCCGTGATGTAGGTGACCGAGAACTTGCCACGGATATTTCCCGTGGCGATTTCTTTGTAGGGAGGTTGCACACTCGTCCAAACAAACGTATCATCTGCTACGGTGCCGATTGTTTCTAACTGTTTTTTGAGTTCTTCCTGCTTCCCAAAGTCACCTTTGATAATGAGCGTTGGAAGTTTTTCAATTTTGTATTGCGCCATGAGCTGTGTCGCTTCCGGATCCGATGCACTTAAGAATCGTTCGGAACCGACGCTGACATTTTGTTTTTTGAGCGCATCTATAAGTGGTGTTACCGTGAAGCATTCAGGGCAATTTTCCGGAGCGATTGTCGTGAATGCGAATGTTGGTGGTTTTGCTTGTTCTTTTTCCGTAGCGATGTTCAAAAGTTTTTTGGTGTTTGGAAAAAGAAGAACAAGGTTTGCGATGGCGAGGACAATTAAGATGCCGGCGGTGATGAAGATGAGTTTAGTTATTTTCATGTAATTATATTAGCACCCACCAACCATATTAGGAAGTGCGCCGTTAGTGCTCGGTGTTGCGGCATTTGCGGGAGGCGCCGAAAAGATGCCCGTTGCGACCGTGCGTTTTAATGCGAAGAGCTGGATTGTCTGTGCAGCGGAAACGAAGATGAGGAGAATAAGGAGAGCGGTGAAGAGTGTTTGGCTATTGAGATTGATGGTGAGTTCTTTTTTTGGAACTTCGGGGATGAGCGGTGGTTTTGGAATGGTTGTATCCATAGTGTTGTAATTTTCAATTTCTAATTTCCAATAAATTTTCAATGATTTAATTTTCAAACATTTATCATTGAGTCATTGGAACATTGAATGAAAATTGAGAATTGTAAATTGTAAATTTAAGACTAGCATCCGCCAACCATTTCTGGCTGTGGGATGGATGAGGGCGCGGTGACTGCTCCTTGCGCGCCAAGTTTTTTTAATGTTTTTTCGTCGAGCCCAAGAACGAGTGCGGCGAAGTCCGGCGTGTATGTGCCACTTGCGAGTTGTTCCTGCGCGCGCGCCATCATTTGGTTTGGAAAGAAGAGTGCTTTCCAGCGCGCCACTTCACGCATCATTTCATCGTCACTTTTTTGCGGATACTTTTGAATCATGTACGCGAGGATACCACGCATCGCTTGTGAGTGTTGACACCCACACGCCGCTTCACCGTTTGCGAAGACGAGCGTCGTCGCGCCGCAACAAAATTCACACGTCATTTTATGTGTCATACCTATTTTCACGTAGCGGGTTTTCTGTTCGTCGGTGAGGATGATTTTTTGTGATCCGTACGTTGGGTCAAGTGCGGCAAGTTTTGTAAGACTGCCGATGACGTCATCATAGGTAACCGCAAGCTCTTGTCCGTAGAACGGCATACCCTTGCTCCAGACAATATCTTCCAGAGTTCCTCCGCGCGCATTGCCCGCGTTAACGAATCGAAGAAGTGGTGCAAGTTCTGATTTGACACCCAACGCGTGGCTCACTGTCGTCAAGAGATATTGATTCACGCCGATTGTGAGCGCGGCAATGAGTGTAAGGATGGGAAGGATTCTTTTTTTCATAGTTATTTTTTATCGTCCCCCTTTTTCCAGACCCAACGGACGAGCGCGACAAGAAGGGCGATAACGAGTCCCCAGAAGGCAAACATGAGAAGCGGAAAGAGAAATCCGAATATGCCAAAAAACTGTCCACCCATCATGCTGCCGCCCCAGTTGCCCATCATCCCTTGCCATCCACAATTTATTCTTTCGTTCGTCTGCGCGAGTGCTGGGAGTGCGATAAAAAGCGCAAGCATGCCGATAAGTAGTTTTTTCATATGGTGCATATCGTTATTGGCTAAGTTCTAAGCTTTTAGGATTAGAAGGTGATGATTTTATCACTTGTTTTAATGAGTCCGTAGAGTTCTGACATGCTGGAGATGGGGCACGTTGCAGTTTCTTCTTTCTGACGCATCTTCACGCACGTGCCGCATGCTTGCATCTTTCCCTTATTTTGGAGAAATTGCGTTGTCTGGTCGCGGATCGTAAACGTTGCGTTGTTTCCTTCTTCATAATCAACGCCGGGACCAATAAGAAAGACCGTCACGTCATCGCCTTCTTTTACGGCGAAATTCGCAAGTCGCAACGCATTCCAGACAATCTCTGCTTCTTTCGTGGAGATAATGATTGCAAGCTTCATAGAGTTATCTGTTGACAGTTCTCATTTTGCTAATTTATTCCAGAGTGCGGCGAATAGTGCGCCAGCGATGTAGGAATATACAATGCTTACAAGAAGTCCGATGACTGTCGGGAAGAATTGGATGGGAGTGAAGAGATTTCCGACATTCATGCCATGCATCATATACACGAACGATGCTTTGGTGAGCGACGGAAGGACGACATACGCGATCGTGCAGAGAATGTAGAGGATACCGACCGTTGCGGCAAGAACTTTACCGACGTGATGCGGGTGAAGAGTGTTCATACGGTGAAGATTGAAGAATTTTTAGCCAAACCAATTGTGGAGTTTCGGAAAGCGTTTGCAGATCGGAAAATTTTCGCACCAGCTTTCTAATCCATAGACGCGGCCGGCACGGACGGTTGCGAAGAAGATGAGGACGAAGATGAAAATGATATGTTGGTCTACGATGAAGCTATTTGCATCTGGATGAGGGAATTGCAGACGGGGAAGGTAGTAGAGCACCATGAGTAGCGCACCCAAAACAGAAGAAAAGCGAACGCCGATACCAAGGATAAGGGAGATGCCCAAAAGCGTGAGTCCCCATTCGTTGACGAAGTTAATCCATCCGATGTTCGCGGGTGATGCAAACCACTGGAAGAGACCGGTAAACGTTTTTGCGTTATTAAGAAATCCGGCGGCAGACCATTCGGGGTTTATGAGTTTTGTTATTCCGGCGTAGAGAAAGAGCCAGCCGAGTGCGAGGCGCACGAGCAAGAGCGAAATTTTTTGTGATTTGGACATAGGTTCGTGAATGATGAATTAGGAATTATGAATTACGAATGTTTAGGGCTGTGGATCGACCCCAGCACCAGAACCGTTCGACCAACGGTTCGGTACGGGGCATGCCGTCCACGCAAGCGTTGTAATTATGGTGATAAGCAAAAGGGAAATCATGCAGAACGGGCAGACCGCAAGAATAACGAAGAGCTCGAGGTAGAGAAGCCAGAGCGAGAATAAAAATCCAAGCGTTGTTGCCGTACGAAGGAGTGTAAGTATTATCCGGGCATTCTTATTCTTCGAAAGCAGAAGGAGTGCTAGCGCGGCGATGAATACATAGCCAAGAAATCCGATACCAGAAACAGGGAATCCGAGAATTTCTCCGTACGGACCGCGATTCACCAGATCACAATTTATTGCGCCACCGATTTTGCAGAATGTTGGGCCGGTGGAGTAGTGTACCCACGTGAGATAGAGCGATACGGCGATGCCGAGAAACGAGCAGATGCCGATCGCGTAGAGCAAACGATTATTTTTCATAGTTTTGAAGGGAGCACACATGCGGTGCGATCCCGTAACGTGGCGAATGATATTTCGCCTTCAACGCGCGGTCCATCGGCAAACACCCACGTGGGGTAGCCGGTAATTTTTGCGTTTTCACATTCGAGTGTTTGCCCATTGGAACTTCCCGCAGCAGCGCACTCGATGTATTTTATATTTTTGAATGATGATCCGAAGAGTTTTTTCTGGTTTTGGCAGTGTGGACACCACCATGCGCCGTACATCATAACGCCTTTATCCGTAAGACACTGCGCGAACGCGTCGTACTCGCCGGCATTTGCTGGCGCATTCATTTGGTGAACGGCGAAACTGCCAATGAGAATGGCAAGCACCGCAAAGCCCACGCCGATAAAGGTTTTTTTCATACTATTTATTGAGCCATTGGCTCACGTTAATGATCCACATGTTTATTTTTGCTCCGAAATTACTCGTCATATCCGGCATTGCGATCCGATCCGTGAGCACTAGATATATTGTAGCAATTCCCATGAGGAGAAAGATAGTCCCCGCGATAATGTCGCTCCTCGGGCGCCCCCAAAGCGGAGCAACGAGCCATTGACGGAAACGGTGGAGATAGCGCATTTCGATGATGAACGAACCGAGGAAAAGTGGGGTAACAATACCGAGCGTATAGGCAAGTGCGATCGTGATGGACTGGAGGAAATTTGGTGTGAGCGCGCCCAACGTCATTGCTCCGGCAAGCACCGGAGCGCAACAAATGCTCGTGAGTCCCGAAAGGATCCCTAGCGGATAGAACGACCAGAGCGTTGATGACGATGAAAGTTGTGGGAGTTGCACCATCGGGATCGGGAGCTTTATGCCGAGAAGTGAGATGAGTCCGAGCGTGATCATAAAGCTCCCGCCAATGACGTAGAGGAGCGTGTGGTTATTTTCGAAGAAGCGCATAAATGCCCAGAAGCCCAAGGTCGTTGGCACCATGAGGGTCGCGATGCCAAGCGTGAAGAGGAGCGTCCCCGCGATGCGACGTGATTGCTCTTTCACAATCGCGCCAAGGTATGCGGGCAAGAGATAGGAAACACAGCACGGAGCAAAGAGCGCGATGATGCCACCGAGATATGCGACGATGACTGATACAAGAAAGAAGATCATATGCCATTGTTCTCAACGAGACCGTCGAGTTGTTAGAACAATGAGCACCCCGCCCTCTACGCACACGGCTGTTTGTGTGTGCATATTGAAACGGCGTAGTTCATTGTTGTTGTATGATAATATTTTCTGTTGCATAGAGGGCGGGGTAATGCTTTTGCAACTGCTCTCCACCCGTTGGCGGATCGCAGCAAAATGCATTATTCTACGACTGCTCGCAGAGTGATTTCAACGGCTGGATTTTGCGGATCGTTCGTGTTGAAGGAAACGATGCGTTCGACCGGACCTTGTACCGGCATGACGAAGGGGCGATAAATCGCTTTCAGTGTTGCGCTTTCCCCAGGCGCGATTGTGCCGGTCCAACGTTTCAAAACAAAGGAGTTGTGTGCTTCCATGTTAAACCCTGACATGGTTACGCCATTGATTGTGATATCAGCAAGCGTGCAATTGCATGAGGTGCGGATGCGAGAGATGATGAGCGGTCCATTGCCGGTGTTGGTGAGCGTAATATCTTTTGATCGTTCTTCGCTCACGTTCATTGTACCGAGGTCAACGGATGTGTCACTCAATACCAGTTGGGGTTCTTGACCTGGGATTGCGGCGATGGGTGCTGATGGCGTTGGCGTTTGTGAAGTGATGGCTATGGTCGTGACGAGTATAACGCCGAGGAAGATTGATAGGAAGACGGGAACGTTGAATGATTTTTTTGCCATAAAAAGAGACGTATATGTATCATGACAGCGCTGTAAAATCTTAATGATTACAGCGACGACTATGTTACGTGTACGTCTCTTTTTTGTTGAATGGTTCCTCGAATGAATGCAAAACGAAGCGGATCAAATGGATTCATGATACGAAAGGGATGGAGCAGAGTTGTCGTCATCGCGCTTGTGAGCGCAACAATACGAGTAAAGAGTGTTGTGGTTACCACCATTGCGACCATAATGATCAGGAAAAGAGCAGTAGCGCTTCCGAGTGCGTCGAGCGTACAGAGTGTTGGTTGTTCGGCAATTGCCGTGTGGTGCTCGAGTGGATTTTTATCGCAGGCGCGGCTATTCATACCGAAGATGGATGAACAGACAGGAGTATCAGCAGTACCACAAGCTGCGAGTGTAAACGAAAGACCAAGCGTTGCGAAAAGAAAGGAAGTGGTGATGGCAATCGCAAGTGTTTTCATGCGCTTCAGTATACACGATTATTATTTTTTGTCCACTTCAGAAAGGTCAGGAGGTGTGGCAATTTTCCATTGTCCGTCGGTTTTTTGGAAGCCGAATACGAGATCACGCTGGATTGCACCTGCGCTTGTTTTTGCGTCGACGGTGAGCGTGAGAGTGGCGGTCGATTCATTCTCACTCGTTTTTTCTGTCGCGTTAATTTTTATTGCGGTAAGAACAGGAAGAGTTTGCATGCGTTGCATGAACGATGCGCTTGACTCTGCATCACGTAGAGGTTGGTCGAGAATTGCGTACATTCCGGCAAAGTCCCGTTGGTACCACATTTGTAACCAGAGGCGCGTAAGTTCTTCGGGGGAGAGTGTGTCAACGGTTACGATCGCGGGCTCGGGCATGGCGGATGTATTTTCTTCCTGTACGGATTTTGTAATGATTGTTACATTTTCCGTATATGAGTTTTTTGTGAGAAGCCAGAGCGATCCACTAACAGAACCGAGAACAAGAATACCAAGGATAATACTTGCAGAAATAATTTTTTTATTGGGCATATGTTTTTTTCTTTTTACGACGGAATATCATGACAATGATGATGATTCCAAGACTTATCCATTGTGGAAGTCGCATGCCGGCGAATGTCGGTACGGGATCGATGCGGATGAATTCAAGTGTAAAACGGAGGACGGAATAAAGGAAGAGGTAGAGAAACGTAGCGCGTCCTGATCGTCCAAAACGACGAAACGAAACAATAAGAATGAGCGCAATAAGAATATCGCCAATAGATTCATAGAGAAACGTTGGGTGAAAATATTGTGCGTCGGTGAATGGTGTGATGCGATTTGGGAGATCAATGGGAATGCCCCACGGGAGATTTGTTGGGCGCCCAAAGAGTTCTTGATTGAAATAGTTGCCCCAGCGTCCGATGGCTTGTCCGAGCGCGAGCGCGGGCGCGAGGAGATCCGTGAGGTCGAGAAAAGAAAGATGATGCCGTTTGATCCAAACCCACAGCGCAAGAAGTGCTCCCACGATTCCACCATGAATGGCAAGTCCGCCATGCCAGATGGCAAACGTCTCAAGCGGATGTGCGAGAAAATAGCGGGGCTCAATTGCGAATACGTACCACAGCCGTGCACCGATGATCCCCGCGATAAAAAGAATTGTGGTGAGGTCTATGAGCCACGAGGCATCGAGATTTTTTTTCCGCGCAAGCCAGCGCGTGAGCAGAAGCCCTGCAACAATTGCCACCACATACGCCAATCCATACCAGTAGACAGTGAACCCGCCGACGGTGACGAGTATGCGTGAAGGGTGAAATGTATGGAGGAATGCGATCATTTATTTATTCTACAACACTAGACACAATGAGAGAAGTGTGTTAATTTCTCAGAAGCTACGATCATGTGGCGAAATTAATGGAGGAGCTTCGATGAAGAAAAGTAAGCGAGCTTCAACAGAGGAATCTTTTCTGGGAGAGATCATTATTCAGGGGGGGGTAGTGACCAGGATTTCAGCCTATTCACTGGTGTATATCTATCCCGAGAGTATCCTCCAACGTGAATTAGAGGGGAGGTTCTCTCTTTACGTCAGCGATAGGCCAGAGGGGAACCAGACGACAACAGGCACGCTTTATGAAGTGCTTCGAGATGCGAACTCTGAAGACGCAAGGAAGCAGTGCGTCGATGCGTTCGGTCTCACCAATCCAACGGAGGCCGATTTGAAGAAGATCTTCCCGCGACACAAGATCATTATCAATTAGCTCGTGAGCAATCAGCTTCGCGTTCGTCATTCCTTCGGGGGAGCGATCTCTCGAAGGATTTTTTTATTTTAATACTACTAGTACTGAGTTACTTAATTTTACGGTTAACGCTTTTTGTTGTCATTGCGAGCTCGGCGCCTGCCCGTCCTCTGGCGGGAAGCAATCTGACATCACCGATGTCATCCTGAGCCCTGTCGAAGGATCCCCTGGTTATGCGTATGAGATCCCTCGGCAAGCTCGGGATGACGCTTCACGTAAGATTGCCACGTCGCTCTCCGCCGGCTGGCGGATCACTCCTCGCAATGACAGAAAAAGATTAGATTTTTAAAGTGGTGCTATCACAATCATCGCGGAGCGTCCCTTGGTAATTGTTGCCTCTAATCCTGTCCAATTGTGAAGTGCGCGGTCGATCGTCGCGTACGAGTAGCGAAACTGTTTGCCGCGACGGGTGCCGGCGTC
>JAUSHC010000039.1 GCA_030648795.1 bacterium
ATCTCGATACTTTGAGATTAGGCCACACACGTGTACAACTTTCTACTCGCGCTCCCAGGAAAAGGGCTTGTTGTATCCCACCCTGTAGACGATGACCGCGAACGCGATCATAACAACGGCGTAGATGAGCATCCACACATACTCATCAGGGGACTTTGATCCGGGAATCTTACTGATCCCGAAACCAAGACATAGCACACAAATGATGACGAACAGACCGATGATCAGGTCCGCCTGCCTCTTTGCCCTCTCTCTGTCGTTCATGTGACTCTCCCCTCTCCAGAAAAAATTGTTTAGGTACGTTGAAAGGCAGCATACTCCCTTTCCGCAGAAATGTCAAGAGGTGTAATAAAAAAGCGGTCAGAATTCCGATGTTCGGAATCATGACCGCACGCCTTTTAGCTTTCTCCAAACCGCATCGAGCTTCACCATCTGCGCCACAGTGAGAAGGATGCCAGTTTTTTGCTTAATCCACCTCCCACTCTCGCGGCGCATGTATACTCCGCCATCGCCACCGTCATCTGCCCCCCACTGCATCTGATCTTCGTCGATTTTGATTACTTTACTCCGTCCGCTTTCCCGCAATACGCGAGTAAAGAATTTCCCGACGACAAATCGTCTGCGTTCTTGATCACCTGCTGCTTGATTCCAGAGCATCAAGCACTGCGGGTGCTGGAGAAAAAGATCGACAAGCATTACTACTTGATCAGACTCTGTTTCTCCTCGCATCGCGATTATCGTATCGCGGACTTCCCCACAGTCCAGACAAAACTCCCCTCCCTCGCGCCTTCCTCTTTTACAGGAAGGGACGATACAATTCGTGCTGTCTTTCATCGCTTTCCCTCCTCTATTGATTGACAGTTAACGAAGCGAAATACACCTGAACATTACCTTACGCCGCCCTGTTCTTCCTGTCAAACAAAAGAAAAAAATAAAAAGCGGCTAGAGGGTTTTGATGATCAAAACCATAGCCGCAGACACACTAATACCAGTGGTCAGAATTACGATGCAGTTTTCCCGCATCATCAACAAGAAGCTCGTGCGTACTCCCGCAACTACAAATCAGTCGGTGAGTATCGACCGAGCCGTCATCGTTGAGCGGATGATCAAAACCACACCCACACTCCACGTTGACAACGCCGTTGCGCTCTACTCTCCTTTTCTCTTGATGCAACGACAAAAGCTCTTCAGCGGTTTGATCTCGCCACGGGACATTCCCCTTCTCCGGCAAATCAAACGGATCCACGAAACGCTCGTTGTCTAAACTACCCATTACCTCTCCTTCCTTGGTGTAACAGAATTTCGCAAACAGATTGACGCCGTATGTTCTGCCAATACACTCATACTGTCGATCACCTCATCCGCAATGGGAAAAAGTAACTGCAGGTCAGTGCATCCGAGAACAATGTGCTCCGTACCCGCCTGCAACACAAGCGAACGCAAGAATGCTTGATGCTCCGGATCCCGACGATCTCCTAACAGTCCCTGAATAAGGCGATCAAGTGCACGCTGTTCTTTTACGCAGGGAATCTGTACATCCACTCCGTGCGGTACGAGTGCTCGTTGATAGAGCTGTGTATGAATCGTCCGACTTGTAGCGAGTAGTAGTACACGATGCCATTTCCGTTGAAGCACCGCGCGTACAACGACGTCAATAAGATTCACAATGGGAACGCGCGTTATGCGGGACAATGCGGGATGAAACTCGTGTACCGTATTGCACGGAATCACGAGACAACTGCTTCCTGCCTGTTCAAGGGCAGTGGCACCATGAGCAAGTAATCGTTGATAATACCGCCGGTGCGCCCCTTGTGCGATGTACTCACTCTCCTTTCGTACATCAAGTGGCAAGCTCCAGATACAGACACGTGGCCTCCTTTCACGCGTTGCACGCCGGACAAGATCAAGGTAAAACGTTGCCGTCGTTTCCGGCCCAAGACCCCCCAACACGCCAATCGTTTGCATGCTCCTCTCCTTTCTGATTCTCAAAGAACAACAAAAAACCGCCCTGCTCGGGGGCGGTTTGGTGTTCAGGAAATAATTATCCTATGAACGCAAACTGACCGCTTGCCCAGCAGAAACGCGGGTGCGGTAAAAATATGTTTGTGCGATTATACGCTGCGTGTTCATAGTGAATGCATCATAGCGTACCTCTCCGTTCGTGTCAAAATTTCAAAAAGAAAAAAACGGCTAGAGGGGTTTGCTGTGTGCAAAACCATAGCCGCTACTAAAATCTTACGAAGTCGGACTTCGTAAAGATTACACCTCCGAGATGCGCTCGCCCGTTACGACATTCCCAAAAAAGTCGACGTGCGCTTCCCGACAGACGCCATCCTTCGTCTCCTGAATGAGCTCCCCGGTCACGACGCCACCAGAGACGCCCGTGTGCGCTTCCCGGCGCAGGACCGAACCGTCACTCTTCGTGATGTCCACGGCGACGACCTTTCCATGATCCCTGACTACGCTCTTGTCTCCCATGACACTTCTCCTTTGCTACTGTGTGTGGGCGGTGGACTTCGCAAGAGAGCGCTCACCCACGAATGCTCTCCTGTTTACGGTTTTGGTTCAGCACATCATTCGCATCTGCGAATTATCCTCCTCTCGTCATGTATATGCAAATGCGCTACATACCGTGACCTACTTCGCAAACATCTTCATCGTCATGAGTACCAAGTAAGCCTCTCCCTTCCTCCGTTCTCATAAGCTCTTTTACTACATCTGTTATGAGTTTCCTTCCGCGAAGAATGCGTCGCATCGCGGAAAAATTCCGTTTACTGATACGAGAGCGAACACGCTCGAGGTCCTCCAAATTCTCGATGCGCGTCTCCCGATTCTTCGACAGATCGCCTCCCAAATCCCATGCGTCGAAATGACTGACTCTCGTAGGATCTACATAACTCATTGCCGCACCTCTCTTTGGTAAAGAACATTTTGTTTTGTGGGGAAACAAGACCCCCCGCTCGTCGTGAGCAGGGGGTTAGTGTCAAAAGATTATAATAAAACACCATGCCTATATTCACGAGGAATTTAACAGACCAACCGTATAATGCTTGCTAATAAATATGAATTTCATAAATGTATTATGTTTGCATAATTTACCCCCAGCGTAACATAGATACTCTTTTCACGTCGATGCTGGGGGACAGTACAGTAAACGGCTGGAAAGGATAATTGTTACACGCGGAATGCGGGGAGGATGATGTGTTGCGGCTCGAGATGAAATGGAAGTCGGATAATTTTTTGCTTCAAAAGATACCCAAGCAGATTCGTGCAGACGACGTAGGTTGCGACGATGCCGATGGTGAAGAGTGCGCGCTCCATGGCGACAACGGGAATGAGAGAAATCCACACGGCTTTAGGGAGTGCAAACGCCCAAATCCACAGTGCGCCGCCAACGGCATGCGCGGTGAATGTAGCGCCGAGTGCGCGGGCAAGGAGAAAGCGCTCACGAAACGCGTGGCAGACAATCGGGATGAGCCAAAAGAATGAGAAGTACCAGACAGAGCGACCGATGGGATTTGTGTTGAATGCGACGATCGCAAGCAGAGGAATAATAATGCCGAGCTTCGATTTTCGAGAGAAATACGCAACGGCGAAAAGACTTGGGAAGAATCGGATGATCGTCCCCATATCGAGCACATTCGCGCCGTGCACGAGGAAATTAAATAACTGCATGAGGAAGACAGCCACAACGCCCGGTACGGTGCCGATGAAACTTCCGGCAATGGGACCGAACGCATCAAAGAGCGTGAACTTCGCTTTTGAGCCGACGAGTTGCGTGACGGGCACTTGCAATGCAAGGAAGCCGAGGATGGTGAAGATAGCAATGAAGTAGAGATTTTGCTTAGTGAAGAATGTTTTCATTGACGTGATTATTGCTCGAGCGAAGTCGAGAACTACTTTACTTATGGTACTTCTCGACAGGGCTCGAAGAATATTATTTATATTTCTTAAAAATTTTTAACAGTGGAGCGTAAAGATCGTCTTCAAGTGCAATCGCGATTTTCTGATGCGTATCCGTATCGGTAAACACCACATGCGGCGCGCCGCGAACAATGACGAACGGCTGTTGTTCGGCTCCCTCCCCCATAAGCATGACCGCCGCCGCGGCAAGCGGATCAATGACGCTCGAACGCGTCACTTCAAGCACGCGTCCGAAAATATCTTTTGTACCGCGATAGTCGTGCAACGGCTCTAACCCCCACGACCCGATCGCAATCCCCGTCACCCCCCAACGCAAAGGCGTCGTGTGGCTGTCCGTCACAATCACCGCGAGTTTGTTGGTGTTATATTTCTTACGAAGGTAGAGGCAAATCTCGCGCGCACTCGCACTCGGATCCTTCGGCCACAAAATATAGTGCCCTTTCGCATTGCTCTCATCAATACCCGACGATGGAATGAGCGTATTGTGTTTGATGGTGAGGAGAAACTTTTGCGCCGTCGAAAAATACTCTCGTGTAATTGAATGCTCTGCTTCTTGGATGATGAGCGCATCTTTATCAGAAACATCGGCAACCGGAATACAGCGCCCTTCGTGGATGCTCACGACTTTTGATGTGACAAGGACAACGTCACCATCATGCAGTTGCGGAAGCGATTCGTCAATCACCTGATAGATATCATCTTTTGGCGGGATAAGCGCTCGGGTTTTAATGGGAATGAAATGCATATGATTCGTTAAATACAAAACGACTGGTCACTCGGAGATGACCAGTCGTGCAAAATCAAATGCAAAATCCAGCCATCACGAAGAGTGGCCGGCATGACCCGTGGAGAGAACAACAAGAAATACTAATGATGAGGTAACGTGAATCATTGCAGCGTTTTTCCTACTCGCTCCACCATCTCTGCTAAGCGACATGAATATCCCCACTCATTGTCATACCACGCGATCACTTTCACGAGATCCCCGTCAATAACTTTTGTGAGTGAAAGATCAACAATCGAAGAATGTGAATTGCGAATAAAGTCTGAAGAAACAAGCGGCTCGTCCGTGACATCAAGGATACCTTTCATAAGCGGATTCTTTGCGGCTTCTCGAAATGCGTTATTTACTTCTTCCACGGTAACTTTTTTCTTAACGACAAACGTAAGATCCGAGAGCGATACCACGGGCACTGGTACGCGAATCGCTAAACCATCAAAGAGTCCTTTTAATTCCGGGATTGCTTCCGTTGTTGCGATCGCAGCACCGGTGGTTGTCGGTACAATATTTGCAGCGGCGGCACGCGCACGACGTAAATCTTTATGTGGCGCATCTTGTAAATTTTGATCTTGCGTATAGCCATGTACGGTGGTCATCACCGCTTTCGCTACGCCAAACTTCGTATGCATAACTTCCGCAACGGGTGAAATACAATTCGTGGTACACGACGCGTTATTGATGAGTGCTTCGTCCGTCATTTCTTTATCATTCACCCCAAGGACGTATGTCGGCACTCCCCCACCCTTCGCAGGTGCGGAAAGAATCACACGCTTGGCTCCCGCTTGGAGATGCAAACTCATCCCCTCTTTATCCGTAAATCGTCCCGTGGATTCAATTACGACATCAATTTTCAATTCTTTCCATGGCAATTTCGACGGATCTTTTTCTGCAAGAACACGGATTTTTTTACCATCAACAATAATGTTCGCATTATCGTGTTCCACTTTTCTATCATAACGCCCGTATGACGTATCATATTTCAAAAGATGTGCGAGCGTTTTGGTGTCCGTTAAATCGTTCACGGCGACAATATCAAGCTTTAGCTTCTTTTCAAGCGAAGCTTTAAGAACATTGCGGCCGATACGACCAAACCCATTGATTGCGACTCTAATTGCCATAAAATTTTTCTGTCATTGCGAGCCCCAAAGGGGCGTGGCAATCTCAAATTTTAGATTGCTTCGTCGCTTTGCTCCTCGCAATGACGATAAAAATAGTTTACGCCTATTCCACTTAACTAAAATCAGTATACCACAAACAAAAATACGGGGTAGCCCCCGTATTTCTTTTCTTATTCCCCTAACATGTATCGTGTAAACCGCTTGACTTCGATATTTTCTCCTGTCTTTGAAATTTTCTCTTGAATAAGCCCTTCAATCTTCTTTGTTTCATCTTTGATAAACACCTGCTTCAAGAGACAATGCTCTTCATAAAATTTCGCGAGCTTACCTTCGATTATTTTATCCATCATCGCTTCGGGCTTTTTTTCAGCTTTAAGCTGCGCGCGAAGAATCTCTTTTTCTTTTTCAAGCACCGCCGCTGGCACGTCTTCGGGTTTTAAGTATTCCGGCGCGCTTGCTGCAATGTGCATCGAGAGGTCTTTTGCGAGTCCTTGAAACTCTTCGTTGCGTGCCACAAAATCCGTTTCACAGTTGAGTTCAAGCAACACGCCCACCTTTCCGCCCGCATGAATGTAACTTGTGATCACGCCTTCTTTTGCAGATCGTCCCGCTTTCTTCGCAACGGTTTTGAGTCCTTTTTTTCGTAAAATTTCTTCCGCTTTTACAAGATCGCCGTTCGCTTCCGTGAGTGCCTCCTTACAATCAACGATCCCTGCGCCAGTCTTCGTACGAAGCTGGGTAATGAGTGATGTATCTACCATACATTTTTGATTTATGATTTCAGATTTATGATTTTTTCTTTTCTTCGACACCAGGCGTTGATTTTTGCGCCTTTCCCTCATTGATCGCTGCAGCAACAAGACTTACAAGAAGCTCGACCGATTTTACTGCGTCATCGTTTGCCGGAATAATGTAGTCAATATCCTTCGGATTCACATTCGTATCGCAAACCGCAACAATCGGTATTTTTTTCTTGAGCGCTTCTCGCAGTACGGTTTCTTCTGTCCGGATATCCCAAATGAACACAACATCGGGAAGTGCAACAAGATCCTGTAGTCCTCCCACTGACTTTTCCAAACGTTCGATCTCACGCGTAAAATCGAGCTGCTCTTTCTTCGTATATTTTTCAAGCTCACCGGAATCACGTTGCGTTCGCAATTTTTTCATCTTTTGAATAAGCAACGAGACAACAGAAAAATTTGTAATCGTTCCACCAAGCCATCGTCCGGCAGCGTACGGCATACCACATTCCAACGCATACTTTTTAATAATTTCCTGCGCCTGACTCTTTGTTCCAATAAAAAGAATTTTTTTACCCTTGCTCGCCTGGTCTCTCAAAAAATCCAATGCCTTCACCAAATATTTCTGCGTTTCTTCGAGATTGATAATGTGCACGCCATTTTTAACGCCAAAAATAAAAGGGCTCATCTTGGGATGGCTCTTTGATGTTTTGTGTCCAAAGTGGACACCCGCCTGAAGGAGCTCTAAAAGACTCGGTATTTGCATACGTTGTTTTCCTTATTATCCCCGCGTCGCGTCTTAAGCGAAGCAAGGCCGCTACGACCTTCATCTATCGAAAAACCCCCTAAGGGGCAGGAATTCGATATCCAGTCGTATGAGAGATACTGTTTATTAAGTTGATCCTATACTACCAAAATGGTGAAAAAATGGCAAGGGACTGGTTGTAGACCCCCCTAGTCGTTGACAATTTAAAAAAATTATCTTACCATCATTACACGTTACTTTGACAATCAGGCAGTGGCCAATAGTGGCCAAATACACGGCTAAGGAGGGCGACTCATGCACATAACTCTTGTTCCTGTCGAGTACGCGGTTGAAGAAGATGGCAAACGAGTAGCTGGAAGAATCTTAGGGTCTTCCAAAGTATTCAAGAAAGCATCAAACGGGGCCCATTGGCGCATGGAGGGCAATGAAGCGGTTGCGTGGCTACACGTTTCAGAATCGATTACCGCGGGGGAGATCGCAGTCTTCGTCGATCTCACCAAAATAACAGACGATTTACTTCGTGGTCACGTTTCTCCAAATGATGTTTCAATAAGCTTCCGTGACGCTGATGCGGAACATCTCCCTAAGCTGGTTCTTAAGGTAACCAACCTATCGAGTTATCTTCTGTGCGGTAAGGTAACTATCGTCAATGTTTCTGACGAATAGTCTTGTCAGAAAACAAAGAAACATATGGTGAGCAGTACTACACGTACTCTCACCTTTTTTATTATTTACATCGATATAAAAAAAATCCCACAAGAGACTAAATAATAGTCCTAAGTGGGATGCGAATCCTTATTTGATATTTCGTTTCTTATGGTAACAAACATGACAAATTGGTTTACCAGATTTGTCACGTGTTGCCACTGGTTTCATTTTTTCACACCACAAGCATTCCTCATGCTTGGAAGTATCATGCCAATGATCACGAGCGCAACAATTGCCACAAATTGGTTTACCGGACTTACTACGCCTTACAACGTATTTTACTTTTTTGCATCTCGAGCATTTCTTGTGTTTAGAGATATCATTGAGAAACGATCGATACACAGTATCGTCGCAACCATAATTGCTATCGACAAGTTTCAAATGACTACTCGACTGCTCTTGCAATATACGATCTTGCGCATTATGAATACTGGCAATGAGCTCTTTTTTTTGCAGCACACCTTTCCTCTCAGTAGCCATTGTGTATACCTCCAAAGAAGGATTATAGTTCGTTTTAGCTAAGAAATAAATTTCTTAGCTCTTTGTCAAAGTACATCACTTTTCGAAATATTAGAACCATTTCTACTGTTTGTCAAGTATAATGTACTGCTCCCGAAAATTTCAAAGTTTTCTCGATCAATTCTTTTAATGATGCGTGCGTTTTTTGATCCGTGAATTGCTCATCGGGAGTGAACGCGGTACCAGCGAAACGGATGAGCACAACAGGTTTTGGGAGAAGGAGAAGCCCGGTGTCCGCAAGAATTTCGCGCAAGTGCATCTGCCCGCGCACCGTGCCACTCATGCCGGTGGTTGCGCCGAACACTGTGGCGACTTTCCCTGGGAGCATCTTCGGCGCGCGCGACAGCCAATCAATCGCGTTCTTAAGCGCGCCGGAGGTGGACGCGTTATATTCTGGTGTTGCAAAAAGAAAGACGTCCGCCGACTCCGCCGCTCGGCGAAGCTTCTGCACCGATTCCGGAAACCCTTGTGCCTCAACATCGCCGTCGTACATCGGCAAATTGAGCTCTCGAAGATCAAACTCCGTCACGTCCGCACCCGCGTCCGTCGCTATCTTTTTCGCAATTTGAAGTAGCTTGCGATTGTAAGAATCTTTCCGCAGACTCCCACACAATGCAATGACGTTCAATTTTTTCATATAATAATCTATTTCAAAAAATCTGTAATAACATCTTTGGCAGCAATCCTTATCTTCTCAATCCGAATCCATGTTTTGAGTTCATCAATTTTCACCAAATCAGCCACTTCTTTTCCAGATAAATTTCTATCCTGCATTATCTTTCCAACTTCCGCTGCAAGAGTATCGTATGTTTCTGTTTTTTTGTCCCATGTAGCATTACTCACAAGCTCCCCAATACTCTCATCAGAAAGACCAAGGGCGTATAATTGTTTTATTTCAATCGCAGCAGGTTCAAGGCGGTGTTTATCTTCTTTTGTTGAAATAGATCGATAAAGCTTACCACTTAATACTCTCCGCATTTCATCGATGTCAAGTCTTTTCCCATGCCCCCTTCGATCCGCACCAATATATGCATGAATCTCATGCAAAAGCGTATATCTTTTTTTCCTCAAAATACGTAACACTTCTAGAAATTTTTCCTTAATTGTTTGCGCTTTCCTGAATTGATAGGAATGTATAAATTCATGATGCAGGGTATTGGCTGCACCGCTCGACCCTTTCGCTGTAAGTTCCAAAATAAGAACATCGGGATTAATGAGCATACTTGTTGCGCTTGGACCTAAGTATATTTTTTGTTTCTCAACGTCAAAATAGGGACAGTCTGGATCATTATAAACTTCCTTCCATTCGGTCGTTAAAATTTTTGTGGCTCGTTCAAAAAATTCAAAACTACCAGAATCTCCCACCGTCTCACTTACCCTTTTTAGAATTTTTGAAAATAGATCCATCTTCCCTTCCATAAGACGCTCCGATGGACCCCTTTTTGAATCTTTCCCAATCCCGGAAAGTAATTTTGAAAGTATCTTTATATTGAGTCGTTCGATCACCGATAGGATCTCTTCCTCCGACATCTTTTTTTGCGCGCGTAATTCTTCAAGCTCTTTACGCAATTGCTCAATACTGTTCGGTTTTATTTCAGCTTGCAAATTCGAATCCAATTCCTTTTTCTTCTCACGGTCAAGCACCATAGTACGAAAATTTTGCGCATTCTCAAAAATTTCATTCCCTCGTCGTTCAGGGTCTAAAATAGTATAGACAATCTTTCGCGTTGATTCGGAAGAACGATCGCTCTTTACAATATCCGCGCAAACTAATTTCAGTTCGCGGTCAATCCTCTCAAGTCGTTTCGTAACCGCGGGGATCTGCGCAAGGTGATGATACAACGCGTCCGCACTCATGTCAGGAGCGACTAAGGAAACAATAAATTCAATCAACACTTCAGCTTCCTTAATCCGTTTTTGTGTTACAACTTCAGCTTCCGTAGTAATAACACGTTCAATTGTCGCGACATCGTGCGGGGTAACCACGCCAGTCTCCGCAAGCATCGCGACATCCTTCCTGTCATATGGCCGCGTGTTAAACATCTTGAAATACGCAACCATCGCGGGATGTGAGAGTGCAAGTGGTACGCCTTGAAAATTGACCATGTGCGGCTGTTTCCATTCGTCCGGAAGCGTCGCACCCATGCGACCGATAAGATGCCCTTGGCTATCGTGTTCAATCGGAAAAACTTCAAAAAAATTCAGCGGTTCTCCTTTTTTTATTTTACCCTCTGCGTCAATTGCCGCAATGACGGGTTTTCCCAATTCCCCTCCTCGTTCTTTTGCAAACTCCGCGACACTCACACGTTCCAATACTTTCACGCCACCTTCCCCTTTCTTCCCACCACGATAGTACGAACGAAAAAATGCGTAACCGCGCGACGCAAGCACACGTTCAAGTTCTGGAAGTTCATCGACATCAATACCGACATCCACATCTTTATGCACGCCAATGTATGCACCGCGCAACAACGAAATATTCAACGCCCCCTTGAGAAGCCAATGCAAACCGCTTTCATGGAATAACTCACCGAGCCGACGAAGAGTTGCATCCATACGACGCGCTTCTTCCGGCGTTGGCACACGACGTTCGGTGGATACATCGTTGAGATCAGCCGGATGCGACTCGCGATACCAATCGCGCTCTTGAATATGGTGTGCCGCGCGAATGTCCGATGCTATGCGCTGCCCACCACTCATTATTTCGTTTACTGCGACGATTTCTGTATCGGTTGGTTTATATTTTTTATGCTCCGACATAACATGATCAAATCTAACTTCTTTTAAACGGCATTACCCTTCGACAAGCTCAGGGAATATCCTGTATTACACCCTTTCCCAGCAACTCCTTAAAATAAATATCCATATCGACAATCGCATGAATCTCGTCCAATGTTGCCCACTTATATTCGATATTTTCTTCCATGTCGAGCTTTGGTTCGCCGTCTATCCGCCCCACATACGTCAGGCGCACCACGTGTCGCCCAGGCACGCGCAAGATATCTTGCGCGGCGACAAGTCGAGGCTCTTCCACTAAATCCAAATTTGTTTCTTCTTTAATTTCGCGCTTTAAATTTTCAAACAGCGACGTACCCACGTTAATCCGCCCGCCGACAATATCCCAGCGATTTGGTGCTTCCGGATACTTCACAGGATTCCGCCGAATAATCAAATATTTCCCGTTGTTGTTTTTGAGTAGCGCCTTTACCCCTACTTGAAGTTGAATGTCCATAAAAACACTATAACATATCGCCTTCACACCGACGAGCGACCTGTTAAAAAGAAGGCTTGACAGGATGCCATTTTTTAACTACTCTCATCTTACGTTAATAATACGTATTGTTCTTCGACAACAGATCACAAAACCCATACCATGGGAGATGCACAATGACATATCATAATAGTGGTGGTTTCGACGCGCTTACTGGACTTCAAAGTTGGCTCGCCGATGAAGAGGTTCGACTCCTCTTGCTTCTTGGTGAAAACGGTACTGGAAAAACATTCACCGCGCGAATGTTCGCCGAAAGAATTCTCCAAGAATATGATGAAAAAAAACGAGGATACCTTCCTCTTTTCATCGACTGTGAGAAGTTGCCAAAAGACGGAACACTCATCCAGCGGCTAGATCATTACTGTCGCGAAAATGTCCAGCATGATCTCTCCATTCTGCATATCCGCGAGGCGATAAATGATGGTGTAGTCGTTCTCGTTCTCGACGGTTTTGAGACGTTACTTATTACGCACCCTCGTGAAGCGGTGCATCTATGGAAACAAATAGCGCAATTTCTGGAGGGAGAACGCGCAAAAGTACTGGTTACCTGTCGTACGGAATTTTTCGAAAACCAAGCTGAAGAACGTCGCTGGGTTGGAATGCTTAATGTGCCGAGTTTTATTTGGTACATGCAGCCATTCACACCAGGACAGATTCAAGAGTTTCTGGAACGGAGCAGTCGAGCAGCAAAAAAGTTACGAGACTCGTTGCCGGCGTTACCGCAAGGGACGATACTGGTAACGCTTTCGGAACCCCCACGTAACATTCAAGGAGAAATGACCAGCGAACGAGTCATTGAACTCGTCGAACAAGCGATATCTCGCACGCATCACACCCCCGGCATCTAATCATGCCGGTTTTTTTATTGAATTATTTCGTTTCAAATTCTTAAAAAGTGCGCACCAATGCAATCGTATAACCGAGAAAAACCCCCTTACGAGGGTTTGTTCATCTCTTAAATAGAGCACCACTACTTCTCCTTTCCAAAATTTTCAGCGACTGCGTCCCAATTCACCACGTTCCACCCCACCAAAAATTTGCTTTCGCAAATATTTAGGCGGGCAAGCATGCCGCGATTACTGCTCATATCTTCGTTGTACTTCCTGCCAATTAACAACGTTCCACCAAGCTGATATATAATCCGCACGTTTCTGCTGGTATTTCAAATAATACGCGTGCTCCCAAACGTCAAGCGCAAGTAACGGTGTTGCGCCGGTTGAGATTGGCGAGTCTTGATTCGGGGTCTGCGTAATGGCGAGCTTCCCCTCTTTCACCGTAAGCCACGCCCACCCACTGCCAAAGACTCCAATCGCAGCCTTCGAAAATTCATCTTGAAATTTTTGCAATCCGCCAAATGTTGTTGTGAGTGCTTCAACAAGCGTGCCCGACGGCTTCCCGCTATCTTTCTTCATGAGCGTCCAAAAAAGCGAATGATTCAAGTGTCCGCCGCCGTGATTCCGGACCGCTGTACGAATGGATTCCGGAACAGCAGAAAGATCACACAATAATTCTTCCGCCGGCTTATCTTTTAAACTCGGCGCCGTCTCCAGAGCCGCATTCAATTTATCTACGTACACTTGATGATGTTTCGTGTGATGGATCTCCATCGTCCGCGCGTCAATAAACGGCTCAAGTGCGTCGTAGGCGTACGGAAGTTTTGGAAGTGTGTGCGACATACCCAGTAACAATAACATCACCCCGTGAGACTATTCTTCGAGAACGGAAGAATAGTGCATACAGAGTGTGTGATAATAAAAAGTTAATACATTTTGCATAGAGAATAGTCTCACGAGATTTGACCCGCCTATGGCGAAGTCAGTGATGTTTTGTTACTGGGCATAAATATAAAATTAACCGATTATTTTTCTAGTATCCTCGCTTCGAGAAAAAGAAACAAGGGAATCTCTTTACGCGCCGTGTCTTCTGCTTTTTGTCGCGGACCTTTTTGGCTTTTTTTATTCGAGATCCATTCTTCAAGACGCGTTACGGCAAATCCATGTTTCGCGAGAAGCTTCACATACCACTGCAAGGGGCGGTGAAACGAAACGGTTGTCGCGGTTGGATTCTCGCCCGGGTGCATTTGGATATTTGTACGCGACTCGGAAAGATACTCATCGATACGGCGATATTGAACGCCGCTAGGCGTTCCTCCGACCGAAGCGTCGGAGGAACCTTTCTTACCCCAATCCCAACTCGAGTGCTGTGGGATTCGAAACGCCGGATGATTCATAACGATAAGCAGTCGTCCATGCGCTTTTAAAACGCGCGTACATTCTGCAAATACGCCGTCTACGTTTTCGATGTTCTGTAACGCCAAGATGGTCGTCGCCGCATCTACGCTCACTGTTTTCACAAACGGCATTGCATCGGCAGAGGCGACATGAAATTGTGCGCTCGGCACATTCTTTTTCGCGAACGCAATGAGTTCTGGCGCGACATCTACACCGATTATTTTCGCACCTGTCTTCAAAAACTCTCGCACAAAAAATCCCTGTCCGCATCCAACGTCTAAAACTGTCTCGCCCCGAACCAGTCGCTCTACTCCGGTACGGGGCAGGCTCTTTTTAAGAGCCAGTAATCGCACGATGTTGGGGAGAATAACATCTTTCTGGTACGTTCCCTCGCCTTCTACAAGGTCGTCGTACCACTTCGCTACATTTCCCCATGAAGTTTTTATCATTTTATTTCCCATATATTTATTATAGTATTGTTCCAATGATACCAAAAAAAGAGGCACCCTTCCAGAGGGCAAGGTTATGATTTTTTTGTTGACTATTTAATCCATACCTGATCGGCGGGCAGACCGCAAAGTTTTTTAAGAGCGGCGAAGTCAGTGGCGGTGAGCTTACTATTGATGCCGTTGTTCAGCCTGTACATGATCGCGTGTGCATCATCCACATGCCCGAGGCCGAGTGCGTGCCCGAGTTCGTGTGCAAGATTTAATGATGTAATGCAACGGTTGACGTGAGGTCGTTACGCTTGAATGCTGTTCCTTTGCCGCGCTTAAGTTTGTGAGAATGATCACCGGAACTTTTTCTCCCCATGTATCTTTACGAATTTTTGCAAGGGCAGTCTTACCGTCCATCTCCGGCATCATAAGATCAAGTAGGATGAGGTCCGGGTGGTGTGCGAGTGCGAGCTCCACCCCCTCTATACCGTTTTTCGCCTCAAGAGGCAAAAAGTTTTTGAGACGCAAAATATCCGCAAGTGCACCGCGGAGGCTCTTTTCATCCTCTACTACGAGTATCGTTTTTTGTATTTTCATTGAATAAGTAGTAATACATTTCTACTACAATTAAAGCCGTATCAGACCCCTACTTATTACAACCTTGATTTTTGGTTTTCTGGCGGTATATTTTAAAGATAGCCCGAAAAGATATTAACTACCGTGACATTTCTTAAACTTTTTCCCTGAACCGTCCGCCTCTCGACCGGTCAAATACCTCCGCCCTTCGGGCTGCGGCGCCAGCAGGCACGTACTCGGCGGACTTCGCTTCATTCATCTCGTTCTATGCATTCTTACCATGACAATGTTTATACTTCTTTGGACGATTATCCTCACGAGTCGCTCCGCATGGACATGGATCGTTGCGGCCCACCTTGTCCGCCGATGAACCGGGAAACCCCTCGACTACGCTCGGGGAAGAAACATTTCCACCATCTGCGGTTTTTGCAGGCGCAGAAATAGAAACGCCCTGCCGCTCGAGAAGTGACGGTGCGGCGGCTTGCGTGGCAACGCCGATTTTATAAATTGCGTACACGACTTGTTGACGAATAAGCGCCAATAATTCTTGAAACATGCGAAACGACTCGCGCTTGTATTCCACGAGCGGATCGCGCTGGCCATAGCCCCGTAGCCCAATGCCGTGGCGCAAATGCGTCATCGCGTCCAAATGCTCAACCCAGAGCGTATCAATCGCGCGAAGCAACATCCCCTTTTCAATCTCGCGCAAGAATACGACGCTATCTTGTCCTAATTTTTTTCCCGTTTCACCAAGTCTACTCTCCATGTCTTCATATGCTTTCGCTGCAAGATTGTTGCAGTAATCAAACACCGTTGTCCGCGCTTGCGCTTCGCCTTCGCGTCCGGTTTCCCCTGTTGCGTGCTTCTTTAATTCTTCTTCAAAATTCGATGGCGGCGGAAAAATTGTCGCAAATGTCTCCGCGATCTCTTTGTAATTCCACTCCTGCCCTTCCGCGGTATGAAATGTCACGACATTCTCGATTTCTTCGTTCACGAGCGACAAAATTTCTTCTTTTGTATTCTCCGTGTTCAAAATATCTCGCCGCTTTTTGTAGATGACTTCGCGGTGCTTGTTCAACACGTCATCGTATTCGAGCAAGTGTTTGCGAATATCAAAATTGTGTCCCTCCACTTTATGCTGCGCTGTTTCAATACCGCGCGAAAGAATGCGATGCTCAATGGGCATATCATCCGGCACACCCAATCGATCCATCATATTCTTCATACGATCCGAACCGAAGATACGCATGAGATCATCATCCATAGATACATAAAACTGCGATGAACCTGCATCACCCTGCCGCCCCGCACGTCCACGCAACTGGTTATCGATACGTCGTGATTCATGCCGCTCCGTGCCGATGACGTGCAAACCACCAAGCGCAACAACTTCATTGTGCTCTGCTTTCCACTCATCCATCGTTCTCCCCTTTCCTTCAATCGCTTGTCCGGCATCCGGCGGTGCTCCACCCAAAATAATATCAACACCACGGCCCGCCATGTTTGTTGCAAGCGTCACCGAACCTTTGCGCCCCGCATCTGCCAAGATTTGCGCCTCGCGTTCATGGTTTTTTGCATTCAAAATACTATGCGCAATCCCCGCCTGCTCAAGAAATCTTGAGAGTTGCTCGTTTTTTTCAATCGAGATTGTACCAATAAGCATGGGCTGGCCTTTCGCATTTCGTTCTTTCACTTCTTGCGCAACCGCTTGGAATTTTCCCTTTTCATTTTTATACACACGGTCGCGCAAATCGCTACGCACCATCGGCTTGTTCGTCGGGATCACGGTCACGTCAAGCTTATAAATTTTGCTGAATTCTTCTGCTTCGGATGCGGCAGTACCGGTCATGCCAGCGAGTTTCTGATACAAGCGAAAATAATTCTGAAACGTGACCGTCGCAAGTGTGTCGGATTCTTTTTGCACTTTGACACCTTCTTTCGCTTCAATCGCTTGATGCAACCCTTCGGAATAGCGACGACCAAACATCATGCGCCCCGTGAACTCGTCAACGATGACCACCTCGCCCTCACGAACGACATAGTCGCGATCAATTTTAAAAAGTGTTTCTGCTTTGAGTGCCTGCTCCAAGTGATGCACCGTGGTAACGCCGCCCGCGGTGTAGATATTTTCAACGCCCAGCAACTGCTCCATCTTCTTAATCCCCTTCTCGGTCAATGTCGAAGAGCGCATCTTCTCGTCAATGTTGTAATCCTCGTTTGCGACCAAGCGACGCACCAGTTGCGCAAACCGTGCGTACATGTCTGCGGATTCTTCCGCCGCGCCAGAAATAATGAGCGGCGTTCGCGCTTCGTCAATCAAAATGGAATCCACTTCATCAATAATTGCGTAGAAGAATGGACGCTGTGCCATCTGTTCTTTGCGCATCACCATGTTGTCGCGGAGATAGTCGAAGCCGAATTCGTTGTTCGTGCCGTAGGTGATGTCTGCGGTGTATGCTTCACCACGAGATACGGGTTTCAAATAGCCATATTCTTTTTTCTCCGGGTCATACAAAAACGCGCTCTCGTGTTGGATGCAACCGACCGTGAGCCCGAGCGCATGGTACACGCGCCCCATCCATGCCGCGTCGCGTTTCGCCAAGTAGTCGTTCACCGTCACAACATGTACGCCTTTGCCCGCGAGCGCATTCAACGCCACGGGAAGGGTTGCCGTCAATGTCTTCCCTTCACCGGTGCGCATCTCCGCAATACCGCCGCGATGCAAAACGATGCCGCCCAAAAGCTGGACATCAAAATGCCGCTGACCAATCGCGCGCTTCGCCGCTTCGCGGATGCAGGCGAATGTTTCGGGCAAGATCTCGTCTAAGAGGTCGGACCTCCGCAGATCTGGAGGTCCGACCTCGACAGATTGAAAACGTTTGCGTAACTCCCGCACCTTCTCTTTCAACTGTTCATCCGTCAACGCCGAAACAACCGCTTCGTGCGCATTAATTTGCACCACGATCGGCTGTAAAGATTTGATTACCCGCGCATTCGGATCACCGAAGATTTTAGAGAGAAAACTCATAAGATCCGTCATTGCAAGCCATGAAGTCACCGCCTCAAGCGGGATCCCGCCAAAGGCGGGACAATCTCATAATAAATAGATTGTTTCGCGGAGACCTGCCCCGCCGTATGGCGGGGTCACAATGACATTCAGATGTATACCACTCTACCGCAAAACCACCCTTGACGCAATGGGTGGGATGTGGTATGATCCCTCGTTGTTCTTTCACAAAAAAGTACACATGCTTCACCGCCATAGATATTGGATCTATGTGCGAAAAAAAATCTTACGAGCGATGAGCTCGGATCGGAGATGAATAATGAGCACACACAGCGAACGGCTGGTATGGGTCGACAGCATCGGTGAGGTCGTCGAAATCACCGGCGAAATGGCTGGTCTGATCGGCCTCCGTGTAGATGGACCAATCGACCAGCAATATGGATTCTACGTTGTCACCCCGGTCGGAGAAGGAAAAGACCGCTATATGCTACCCGGCGTCATTTGGCGTAAGGTAGATCCGTCAAAGCTCGCGCGTCTGTTCGTAGTCGCGACTGAAGTATCGCCACTATTTTCCACTCTGGCGGCGCACTCGCTAGCAAACGGACTCGAAAAACCAGCATGGATGTCCGAAGCGTTACGCGATTTACCAAGCGCGCTCGATGCGCTCGTTCCCACCACTTAAAAAGACCAAGGAAAAATGGTGAAGAGCACGGTTGACGCCGACAAACCATCTGTGGCCGGTGAGCTCGCTCCTCCGATTACACATCGGAGACTAGCCCTCGCCTCGCCCAATAAAATAACAGGTTCAAAGCGTTTCGGATTCCAACCCTGAAACGCCAAGGATGGTTGCCTCCACAACCATAACCGTCGGCCCTTGGCTCGTTCAATCCAAAACCCAGTAGGAAGGAAGTGTGTCATGAACATGCCGAGTGATGTACAGAAATGGCTCGAGGACTTCCGGATCGAAGTCGAGACAAAGGGTCCGACGGCGATTCTGAATTCTCTCGTCCAGATGGGCGTAGAGAATCCGTCGCATTGTACGTGCGACGATGATTTCCAAGATCCAGCGCTCGTGTGGTGCCACGCGCATCACGTCGAGCTGAACCGCGAAGTTTACAAGATCCTCGCGGAGAAGCCCGGACTCATCACGAAGATTCGTCGCGCTGTGCGTAACGATCTCCATACGACTTCGGGTATGGAAGACGACCCGAACGGCGAGTTCGGGAAAATCGTGCAGAAGGACTTCGCCCGCGACCTCCTCGCTCACTTCCTCACGCGGGATCCCGCTTGGGTGAAGGAACTGGAGAAGGCGCCCGCCGCCTAATCCTGTATTAAAACTATTCGACCCATCCAAAACCCAGAAGTATTGGAGGTAATTGTGAAGATCACATCACCGTACTGGGATGAACAACTGGGAGTCTGTGAGAAGCACTATCTCCCGCAGGTTCCCTGCCCCGCTTGCCTCGCGGGCGATGGCGATCCGGATCTCGAGTTCGTTATCGAGGCGACGGACACGGACGTCGTCGAGTTCGAGAGGGCGATGGGCAACGAAAAGTTTACGCTCAAAGACCTCGTACCCGCGAACATCAAGAACCCGAGCTTCCGCAACGGCGGATAGTAGGCGGAGCCTCCTCCGCCAACCCTGCGCACGCGCACATAGTGCACGTGTATGGGTATCACCTCGACAGAAATGTCGAGTTTTTCTTTTGCAAAATTTTCTCCATACCTCTAACTTCACTGATTTTTATGTACCAATGTAGTAATACGTCGATACATAAAAAATAAACATTTATAGTACACCTTGACGTGATGGATAGGATTTGATAAAAATACTTCGTTGGATAGAGCCAACACGGGTTACGACCGCCCGAAGCGTCGTGGAGAAAAAGTCATGAAGAGTGAGGACATAAGTAACGGAACCTTTCGCCTGTTGATGATTCTCACAGTCATCATTTTCGCCGGTGCCTTATTCATGAGTAACCGGAAGGTGAAGGAACTCGATCAAAAAGTAGCCGTACTACAAAGCGAGACACGATCTCTCAAGATGGAGATCTTAAAGAACTGGGGGAAGAGTTCCCTCATCGCTATGTCGAGCGTTGTTATGAATGCGGACTACGCCAATCTCTGGGGCTCTACGATCACGAACCTCCATGCGGATCTTCATAACGCTATCACGATCGAGACAACCTTTGTGATATGCAACCAGATCGCTCACGAGCTCAAAATGGCAAGCGACCTCAAGGGTTTCGAGCAAATAAGCCGGATCCTCAATCAACAAATCGACGAGTACAAAAGGATCGTCGGCATGCCGACGGTTCATCCGAACAGCAACCTCTAGCGGCGGAGCCTCCTCCGCCAACCCTTACATCCTATCGTTTCGCCGAGACCCCCTCTTCGGCAGATCCATAACAAGTGTATGGGCAGTACCTCACGAAAGTGGGGTCTTTTTTTACAAAAAAATAACGCCTTCACCACCCCTAACCCCTCCTCGAAAAGCCACCACCAAATTGGCGGGGCGAGGAGGGGAAAATATATAGATTCCCTCCCCTCTCTAAGGGGAGGAGAGGTGGGGTTCGTAAAATTCTACAACCCCAGCAACACCGCGGCGATCCACGGGAAGACGACGGTGACGTCGCTTTGAATAATCTGATAGTAGCTCGACGTTGAAAGTTTATCCCACGTGATTTTTTCTTTTCCACCCGCACCGGAATATGAACCGTAGGACATTGGCGACGAACCGATTTCGATAAACCCTGCCCAGTCGCGCACGCCCTTTAATTTCAAATCATGTTTCAAAGAAGGCACGGCACAGATCGGAAAATCTGCCGAAATCCCCCCGCCTAATTGCAAAAACGCAATCGGACTCTTCTTCGATGCATCCATATACCAATCGTACATGAGCCCGAAATACTCAAGCCCCGTTTTCATAAGCATGGGGTCGAGCCGCGGGCCGTCGTCCTTGCGATGTTTGCCGTCGTAACAATAGCTCGCAAAGATATTGCCCATGGTCGAATCTTCAAACCCGGGAATAACGATTGGGATATTTTTCTTGTACGCCGCATACGCCCAACAATCGTCCGCGTTTGCGCCGGTGTCGGGCTTAATCAACCCTTTTGCAAAAAGTCTACGGAAATATTCATGCGGATAATACCGCTCCCCTTTTTTCTGCGCGTCCTTCCACATCGCAAGCAAATGCGGCTCCATAATGCGAACGCTTTCATCTTCCGGCAGAAACGTATCCGTAATGCGCCGCAATCCCGCATCGCGCAGTTCCGCTTCCTGTTCTGGCGTAAGCTCCGTATAGCGCGGGATGTACGCATAGTGCGAGTGTGCGACATAGCGATAGTACGACTCTTCGTGATTCGCCGCAGTCGCAGAAACGAGATGCACTTTATCTTTGCGAATAAGTTCCGCGAGCATCACTCCAACTTGAAACGAGCTTAATGCGCCCGCGAGTGTCACCACAAGTTTCCCGCCATTCGCCAAATGTTCTTTCAACCACTGCGCCGCCGCGAGTGTTGCGCCACCATTGCAGTGATTCAACGTACGCTCGGCAAAAGCCGACACCGGCGTTTTGCTTTTCGTCACATACGACGAAAGTGTCCCAGACGCGGCAACCCCAGCCCCACCTTCTGTCAGGATATGTTTCCGCAAATTCGGTGAAAGTTTTCCGAGTGTAGATTTTTTCATAAATTCAAAGGTGAGAAATTGACCTAATTACACTAATTACTCTAATTGATCTAATCAAGTCCCAAAATCCAATCCACAATTTCTAAGCCCTCCGTCATTGGGTCATTGGTACTTCTTTAGGTCAATTAGAAATTAGAGTAATTAGAAATTCTAGTACAGGTATCCCCACGTCTGCAGCTTATCACTGCACTCCGGCCATTTCTGCCCGATATCCGTCCGATAAAACATATTCTGCAACATAATGTTATCAATGCGACCGTACGCTTGCTTCCGTGCTTCTTCTACCGTTGAGCCCGCTCCCGTAATGACGAGCGCATACCCCGTGTCGCCGGCAATGCGCCAATCCCCCTCGTCCATTCGCACATCCCCCAAATGCACGCCGTCAAAATTCGGTTTCTTGAAAAGAATCGAGAGTCCTTGATAGATTGCCATCTCGGACTTATCATCATATGGAAACGGTGGAACCGCGCAGACCACACCCACTTGGAATCCTTTTTTCGTTTTGAGTTCGTACGGCTGTCCACTCGCAAGCGCATGTAAAAATTCTCCCAACGGACTCGTTATACCTTCCATTTGAATGGAAATGGTCGGGTAGCCGAAACGCGCGGTGAATTCCAACGGATAAATGCCACGGGCGTTCGCAATGCAATTGATATCCAAATACCCAACATACCCGGACGCAACGACTGATTCTCGGATGCGCTCGAGGGTCGCCTTGAAAATCATATTTGGCTGGGACCAATAGATGAGCGTTCCCATCTCACCCGTAAACGGTCCAATATCACCCGGAAATAATTTTTTGTGTTCAAAATTAATGCAGAGCGGATAGATAAAATCCTTACCGTTACAAAATGCGCCAACCGCGATCTCCACGCCCGTCGCACACTTTTGCAGCTGAAATTGTTTTATTTTTTTCTCCAGCACCTTCTTGTTGTGTGCAAGAATTTCATACAAATCTTTACCGTCTTCTTCCGCACCCAAAAAGAGCAAACTCTTCCAATCCGACGACACCGTACCCGACGGCTTGTACACATACCGCCCGGGATTTTCTTTCAAAAATTTCAGTGCCGTGTCGTAATTATCAAAATCCCAATGTGGCAAAGTAAGCATGCCCACGCGCTTCATTTCCTCTTGCCCGAACTCGCGATTCTCTTCCAACTTATCCGTATACGCGCTCCCGCCGACAACATGCTTCCCTGCTTTCCGTAATTTATCCGCCTCGCTCCCCCACCCCACATCATCAAACACAATCACATCTGCCCAATCCGTATGCGGCTCCCATTTTTCCACCTTCGCGACAAATCCATCGAAGACTTCATGATCGCTCTCCGCCTTGATATACATCTTCACCTCATGCCCTTCTTTCGTGAGTTGCCACGCCAAATCGCCAGAAAGCGATTCAATGGCGATAAAGAGAAATTTTAATTTTTTTGCGGTTTCGGGCGGCATGAGAAATATGAACTTACGAATGAACCACCCCTAGCCCCTCCTTAAAAAGGAGGGAAAACTTTTATCTTTTCTCCTCCCCTTTTCAAGGGGAGGATGGGTGGGGTTATTTAAAAAACTTATACCCAATAATCTTATATACCAGTTTCGCAACGAGAAAATCCGGCGCGACGAATCCCGGCATGGGTGCCAGCTCCGTTACGTCCGCGCCAATGAGCTTCCGTTCTCGCGTGAGTGCGCGCAGAAGTGCTACCACATCGTACCAAGAAAGTCCTCCCGGCTCCGGCGTGCCTGTCGCAGGCATAATGGACGGATCAAAACAATCGACATCAATGGAAAGATACACGTTCTTCGTCATGATGCGCGCCAAGATTTTTTCAATCGGCACTTCCGGAGCATAAAATACGTCTTTCGGATCCAAAAATGGCTGTTCCTCTTCGGAAGAATTACGCGTACCCACATGCACAACGCGAACGCCTAAATCACGGCATCGCTTCATCGCGCACGCGTGGTTCCATTTCGTGTTCTCATAACTATCACGCATATCGGTGTGTGCGTCGATCTGCAGAACCGTCAAATCCTTTTTATACTGCAAAACCAATGGTCGGATAAGCCCTGGAGTGATCGAGTGCTCCCCACCCAACGTAATCAAAAACTTCTTTTCTTTCGCAATAGACTCCGCAAACCGCGCAACATGTTCGACATTCGCTTCCGGAGATGACAAATCAATTTCCAGCTCGGGCAATGTCGCGATCTTCACTTTTGCGGAAACATCACGCTTCAGTTCCAAATCATACAGCTCCACTTGTCGCGACGCGTCGATAATCGCCCGTGGACCAAAACGCGCACCCGGTTGATACGACGTTGTGCCGTCATACGGAACTTGCCCAATAACAACATCCGCGTTCTTTACAGACACCGGCGGAACTCCCAAAAAATTATATCCCGGACGAAAATGATGTGATGCCATTGTTGTAATTTCTAATTCACCTAATTAACCTAATTTCTAATAAAATCCCAATATCGAATGTCTAAAGTTTGAGTCATTGGGGCTTGGGTATTATTTAGGTCAATTAGAAATTAGAGTACTTAGAAATTTACTTACTACCAGCCAAATAATTTACCGACTTCTTCTGCGGTTTCTCGTTTATTAATAAGCGTCACATCGCCATTCTGACACACAACCTTCGCGGGCGCGGCATTCAAACAATGATGATTGGTGAATCCATCTTGATAATCGCCGGTATCCAAGACCGCAATATATTGCTTCTCCCCTGCTTCCAAATCTTCAAGGCGCGGTAACATGATGTAGCTCCCTCCTGCGGTATATTTATCATCAGAATCACACGAGAGCCCCGCAAGCCATGTGCGCGTCAACTTACGCGCGTGCATGTTATTTACCGGCACCACATGCCACTGCCGCCGCACCGCCCATGTATCAAGAAGATGCGTTTGGAAACTTCCATCAATCACATACCATTTCTTCGCACTCGCTTTCGGAATCAACTTATCATTCAAGATGGAAAAAATCGTAAACTGCGCCGGCGAAACGACATATCGCCCCCACTCACAGATAATGTTCGGTGGTTGTACGCCATGTTCGCGAGAGTACGTACCGAGGAATTGTATGATCCGATGCACGACACCCGTAATCGAATAGAGCGGCTTCGTATGAAAATTACCCGGGAACCCCCCGCCCATGTCAATCGTATCGAGCGACGGATTTTCTTTCTTGAGCTTTACATAAACCTCCATCGCTTTTTTCAATCCCCGTAAAATATCTGCTTGGCGTTCAATCTCCGAACCCATGTGATAATGGAGCGTCGTCAAATTCTTTATTTTTCCAAGCGCATAAACCTCATCGATAGAAAGTCCAAAGCGTTCGATTTTTTTATCCCAGTACGAATCCACTTGCACACCAAGATCAACGCGCACACCCACCTGCCCACGAAACTTCTGCAACGCTTCCATTTCGGAAAGATCTTCGATAATCGGCACAATGTCGAGCCCGTTGCTTTTGAGCTCGGCAATCAAAGCCAAATACTGCTCTGTTTTCGGGCCGTTGCAGATCACTTTAATGCGCGAATTGAACCGATGCTGGTGCCAGAGACGTTTCACCACCCACAACTCGTTTGCCGACGTCGTTTCAAGGTTTGCGCCCTCGCTGATAATCGGCAGAACGAACTCGCGGTTCTGGTTTACCTTCATGGGGTAATGGTAGTAGAACTGACCGTCATACTTATATTCACGAAGACAATCCTCGAACAAATCCATGAGATCTTCCACACGCTGTTCGATGATATAGGGCAACATGACCTTGAGTGGCGTGCCGTACTTTTCCGCAAGTTCGCGGATGTTATATTGGTAATTCCCTTCAAACACAACTAAATCGCCATCCTTCGTAATGTCGAAGTACTGCGTGTTGTGTTCTCGTTTTCCAATTTTCCAAAACTTTTTTGCGTTCTTCATCGGAGTACAAGAAAAAGCGTATCACCCTCTCCCTTGCTTGACAAGCCTGTGGAAAACATGTAGGGTCGGAGACGGAGGAAGTAAGGATCCGTGCGAAAATAAGTTGACCAGATTCGGCTTCAGATGCGCCCGAGATTCTTTTTTTCTGATTGAGCAGAATGTGAGGCGTAACCGCGTTACGATGAGCATTCTGCGATTGAAGAAAAATTGAAGATTGGGTTGCATATGGAGTCGAGATGGGTAAGTTATTTTCGCACGGATCCTAAGACAAACACGAGAAGAAAGGAGGAGTCCCATGGCAAGAATTCTTGTCGTAAACAGCGAAGACGAGAGTCGTCTCGCGATCAAGCTTTTCTTGGGCGATGCATATTCTATCGTTGAAGCGACGGATGCGTTAGACGCCTTCCGCGTTGCCAGCGAGACACTTCCCGACTGCATCATCATGGATCATGCGCTCCCCGATGGAGATGGCATCACCATGGCACGACGTATTCGTACAAAGATAAAGGGATTGAAACACGTCCCCGTAATCATCTGTACGCCAAAAGAGTCGGTTCCCGCGCGACAGAAGGAATTCGCCGATGAATTCGGCTTCCTTCCAAAGCCGGTCCACGTAGGAGATCTTCGCGCGATGGTCGAAAAAATGACCCCCGCAAGTCAGCACCATCCCCCCAGCAGAGGAGAAGAACAATGAAGCGCTCGATATTGGTAGCGGAAGATCATGAGGTCGTTCTCGAAGTCTTCCGTGAATGGCTGACACGACATGGTTATGCCGTGCTCGTTGCGCACGGCGGAGTGGAGGCAATCACCATCGCCAAACAGCAACGCCCTCGATTGGCGATCTTGGACTATTCCATGCCAGGGATGGATGGAATCACCGCGGCGCGCGCAATCCGCGAAGCGCCGGAAACGCGTCACATCCCCATCATCATGATGACGGCGATGACGCTCACCAACGCGACTGAAGAAGAAGCGTTGCGCGGGTTCGATGATTTCTTCGAAAAGCCATTCGACACGGAGAGGTTTCTCGCGAAGATTCGTGAACTCTTGAAACCGCGGGTACTCGTCATCGATGACAACCTGTGCTTCTGTGACCTCATGGTTCGCGCGTTGAGCACAAGGTGCGCCGTGATCACCGCAAACAACCGTAAGAAAGGCATGGAGCTTGCGGTTCTCGAGGATCCGGATCTCGTGATCCTAGATCGCTCACAAGGAGAAGAAATTGCGATGGACATCATCGACAACTGCAACATTCCCGTCATGATGGTAACCGGATCCTCTTTGACCGATGCGGAGAAAGAAGTATTCCACGCCATCAGCATCAAAGCGATTATCGGCAAACCCTTCGAAATGGCCGAGCTACGAACAACCGTCGCGGCGCTCCTGCCGCAATTTCCCCCCTCTGCGTAACAACGCTGGGGGATTTTTTTGTAACTGCAAAAAAAATCATTTATTCTTCGAGCGGAGTGCAGCGAAGTCGAGAAGTAAGCCAAATGTTAGCTTCTCGACAAGCTCGAAGAATAACATTTGGCTATTTTTCTACAGTCTCATTTTAAAAACCGACAAGTTGTATCTCCTCTTGTAGCTGAATCCCGAACTGATCCCGCACTTGTTGCTTCAAAAAACTGATAAGCATGACAAAATCCGTTGCTTTGGCATGCCCCGCATTGATAAGAAAATTCCCGTGCTTTTCAGACACTTTTGCTCCACCCATGGTCTTCCCCTTAAACCCAAGATTATCAATCATCCATCCCGCTCCCACCACCCCTCGATCAATCATCGCTTTAGGTACCTCGCGCTTGAATGCGTCCGTTGGATTTCCCCGCTTCGGATCTTTCAAATCGTACGTGCCCGGAACAAATTCCACATTCGCAAATACACAACCGGCAGAAGGCGACTCGAGCGTTTGCGTCGCCGCTTTCTTCGACAAAATCTCTCGCATGTATTTTGTACCTTCTTTCTCGTCACCCTTCTCGAGACGAAACTCACCTTCTAAAATAATGTACTGATTATGCCCCGTTGTTGGATCACGATCTTTTTTGAATATGCTGTCACGATATGCGAATCCGCACTCGTCGTTTGCAAGCCATCGTTCTTCTTTCCCGTCAAACACGCGCGCCCGAATAAGCGCGTCTTTTGTCTCGCGTCCAAATGCTCCTGCATTGCCGCGAATCGCCCCCCCGACACTTCCCGGAATCGTCGCATAA
>JAUSHC010000045.1 GCA_030648795.1 bacterium
GATTATTTTGATCTCATGTGGTATTTCCGTAAGGGAGTGACGCCGAATATGGCGTGCATCAAGGAGGTGGCCGATAAGGCGGAGTTGAAGCAGCTCCTGCTTTCCGCTGTGGAGAAGGCAGATCCAATCAGTATGAAGTACGACCTTGAGGCATTCATTGCCGACGATCGGTTTGTCGCTGACATCAGCACGAACCTGCGACAGATTCTCAAAACGGAAATTGGGAAGATGTGATAGCGATACAATAGACATTATAAAAGCTCGTTTCGCGACGGGCTTTTTTGTAACTACAAGATCCATACTTTTTTCTTGACACGTTTATTTTGACTTTTTTTGCGTGAGTGATAGACTGGATCGAGACACTAAACGATCGCGTTACTCCAACAACGGGAGGGACCATGGAGACGAACGAGGTACGAACGCGGGCGAAGTTTTTACAGGAACATCGAGAGGCGTTGCTCAAGCGCGCCGCGCTTATGCGGTCGCTGGCACTTGCGCCGAATAGTCAGACGCAGATTGGTTCTGCGATCCTCCTACGTGATGGTACCATTTGTTGCGGCGGCAACAATCATGAAGCATCACTCTGCGCGGAGGGCGTGGCGCTTACGGGAGTCGGCGATCGTGGTTATGCATTGCGCGATGTCGTCGGGATTGCGGTCGATGGTGCATCCATCTGCTGGAGCCACTTGCGCGAGCTCCATAAAGTGGATCGACCGGAGGACCCGATTCTCATCTTGCATCATGTGGGAGGAGGCGTGACCGAGCTTTCTATTAACGGGAAGATACTTTCTCGGGAGCCGGTCTATCTCTTGAGCCCTATTACAATAGGGTAGAAGTTTTTCCTCTTGTGTTCGTGGGCTTCACTTTCAGTGGGGCTCTTTTTATGAAAAACAATCCTTGACCAAATTCCATTCGTGCGCTACCATCGTGGTGATCCGCAATTCCCAATGGGTGGGACATTGCGCATCTATGAAAGGTAGAAGGACGTGCACAAACCAAAAAAGTATACAAAGAAGTACGGAACCCCGTGGCTTGATACGGAGCGACGGGAAGGCAAGCGGTATGAGGCGGACGAGGAGGAGGATGGCGTGAGCCTTGTCATTTCTCTCGGCCGGCACTCTTCTGTCGAGGGGGGTGGGGTTCTTGTCAACATTGGGGAGGATGGAGCCTTCATTAAGGCGGAACTCCCTCCGGGAACCGCTCTCTGGCAACAAAGCCACGTTGCCTTTAAAGTTACGGCTGAAGGACGCTTGTGCAACTTTTCCGCGGAGGCACACATCCTTTTCAAGAAGGATGAAAGGGTGCCTCGAATGGTCGGAAAAGAAGGAAAGGTAGACCTCAATCTGCGTTTTTTCATGGTAGATAAGGACTCCGAGCACACGCTCCAGCGCTGGATGGGGTACGGCGACGCCGCACGACCCGTCGTCGGCAGGCGTCGTCGCAAATGGAAGTGAGATCTTTTTGGGCTCGTCATAGCGCGGGCCCTTTTTTTGTAACTGGCTTGATCCGACCTCGGTCGGATCACTAGCAGTTACAATCCGCCGAGTATGCGCCTGCTGGCACCGAACTCCGACCGCGGTCGGAGGGAGGCATCTGTCCGACCGAGAGGCGGATATTTCCATTTTTTCCCTATCTGCGATAGGGTGAACCCCGTTACAAGATGACTATGAGCAGCGCTCGTGATATTGTATCTACAGAAGATCCATTCTATTGTTGCATATAGGGGCTTACGCCAGCGCTTACTTGTAACGGGGTGAAGATATATCATAAGCATACTTGACTAAAAGGAATAGACGTGGTATCGTATCGAGTTATGTCAGTCACTGCTCAAAACATTGGTCAACACTGCGTGCGTATCGGAAAAAGCCTTTATTGCGAGGTTTCCGATCATTTTATTCCGCACGAGCGAAATAACTATCACCCGCATGTCTTGAAGCATCGCGTACTCTTTGGGTACAGCGCGTTGTTGATTCTTTTGAAGGTACTCGTTCTTGTTTTGCCGATTGCGCTTCCTTCTTCAAGCCTGTACTCGAGCGCCATCACCGCGCAAAATGTTGTGGATCTTACGAATCAGACGCGTACGAATCTTGGCATTGCGAAACTTACGACAAACCCGAAGCTTGCGGAAGCTGCAAAAGAGAAAGCGCAAGACATGCTCGCACAACAATATTTTTCTCATATAAGTCCATTGGGAGTAACGCCGTGGGATTGGTTGAAAAAAGTCGGTTACGATTATTTGTATAGCGGTGAGAACTTGGCAGTACATTATACGACTGCGGAAGATGTACAAGATGGGTGGCTTGCAAGCCCAACGCATCGCGCAAATATCGTCAATGCGCACTATACGGAAATTGGTGTCGGGGCGGCGATTGGAAAATTTGAGGGAGCGGAAGCAACGGTGGTGGTGCAATTTTTTGGAAATCCGATTGCAACAAAAAATCTTGCAACAATAGCAAATACGCCCGCGGCAAAAGGAAATGTTGCCGGGGCAACTGCGACAAAAACATTGCCATCCGCTCTTGATGAAGCACGTACGCGCGTGAAACCGGAAAAGGGCGCCTATGTGGTACGTGTTACTGCGCCTGCGGCGAAAAAAGTGACGGTTGCGCTCGCGTCACAATCAGCACCGCTTGTGAATGAGCCAAAGAGCACGACGTGGCAGGGAAGCGTTCCGTATGATTCGAACCTGTCGAGTCACAGCGGTGATACGATTTCGGTCATTACCGAAAACAATGATGGGTCAGTAACGACGCAGCCCATTGCGGTTGTTGCGCCAAAAGTGACCACGCAGCAATTGTACACATTTAACGAAGGGAGTGATCGGTATACGAAATTTTTTGGTGGACTTTTTACCGTGCATAATTTGCAGGACTCGGTTCGGCAGTTCTATTTCTATTTCATTGTTTTCTTGATCGCGGCATTGCTTTTAAATATACTTATCAAAATTCGTATGCAACATTCGTCGGTGATCACTCACGCCATACTCGTGATCGTGCTCACTGTCGTATTGGCAATCGTATGATATTGACTTTTTTACGAAAAAGGAGTACAACGATAGGACTTCTTCTTGGTATACTTTTTGGACTATTCCCGATGATCGCAACAATGGCAACAGCCAAAACCAAAAGTTCTTGGGCGGGTCCGCCGGTTGTCGATAAAAATCTAAAAACAAAAATAAAACGAGTTGATACTAAAAGTTCAGCTCGTTTTGTTAACGCGAAGGATGAAATTATCGTTCAATTCAAAAAGAATACGATTGATGTCAAAAATAAGGATGGTGTTGAAAAAGCGCGAACATTTGCGGCGAAGAAAAGCATGACCGTAAAGAGTTTTCTACAATCCATGAACGCCATCGTCGTGCAGAGCATAAAGAAAGAAACGGTTGAAGCGGCGATGAAGCGATTGCGCACCGATCCCGCAGTAAAACTTGTGCAGAAAAATTTTCAAACAGCATTAAAAAATAATCCAAAGAGTAAATAGTTATTTATTCTATGAGTACATACTTTTTTTCTCTTACTCGCCGTCCATTTTCTTCTCCACGCGATCCCGGGTTTCTGCGCAGCATGGCGCCGACGATTGTGGAATCGCAAAAACGATATCGTAGAGATACGCTACGTTCGTTTCAACGGGGAAGTATTCTCGCACTTGTTGCTCTCGTTGTTTTTGCCTCTTCGTATCCAACAGCATTTGTTACTGCGGCAACGGAAAACGCAACATCAAGAGCTTCTGTTCCGTTGCGGGAATGGGGGATGAAAGATGGTTCTTCCTACGTACAGGGAGAAGTTGTTGTGAAATTTCGAGAGGGGAATATTGATCTTGGGGAGGCGCGTGGTGTGCGGGATGCGCGGACATTTGCCGCGCGGAAACGTCTCGTTGTTAAAGAAATGATTGAAGGAGAAAACGTTGGTGTCTTGAAGACGCAGGATGCGGAATCCGTTCCAGAGACCATTGCTCGTCTGGAGCAGGATCCTGAAGTTGCCGCCGTGCAACCAAACTTTCAGTATCGTTCGCGAACAATTGGTACGGACGACACGTATCGCGATCAATTATGGGGACTTGATAATACCGGTCAGAATGTGGATGGGGCTTCCGGCACTGCGGATGCGGATATTGATGCGCCGGAGGCATGGGCGATTTCCGAGGGGAGCAGCGATATCATTGCCGCGGTTATTGACACGGGTGTTGCGTATAATCATCCCGACCTTCTTCCCAACATGTGGGATGGAACGGAGTGCAAAGATGAGAATGGCGATCCGTTAGGCGGATGCAATCACGGATATGATTATGAGGATGGCGATCTTACGCCACTTCCAATGTGGAGTGAGCACGGAACACATATTTCAGGAACCATCGCAGCCGTCAAAAATAATGGGAAAGGAATTATCGGTGTTGCGCCGCATACGAAGATCATGGCACTCAAAAGCGGGCTTTCAACGTCGGACAATGTGAAGAGTATTAATTTTGCAAAACAGAATGGCGCGAAAGTGATCAACGCAAGCTGGGGCATGTCATCAAATACGTGTGACGATGTTTTTGATCCGCTTTTGTATCAAGCGATCCAAGATTTCCCTGGGTTGTTTATTGCCGCTTCAGGAAATTCTTCAGAAGAACACAACGGGACGACGTATGTCGACATGCCGTCGGATTATGGACACACGACGAGTTGTTGGACCGGACTTCCAAACGTTATCAACGTTGCTGCGGTAAATTCGAATGACAATCGTGCCGTTTTTTCCGATTATGG
>JAUSHC010000063.1 GCA_030648795.1 bacterium
ATCATCGCTTAGTCTAACTTTACCAATTTTCCATTTCCATGCGTCATCATTATTGACATATGCTTCAGAGGGTGATTGGAATGAGATCGCACTCATTATTTCATCGCCTGCCTCCATCCCATGTTCTGCGGTAAGTGTTAAAAGGTTATTGGATGTGGTATATAGCTGAAGTTGGGTCGCAGGTGTAGTCGTCCCGATACCGACATTGCCGTTCGCCATTATGACCATTCTTGTTTGCAGAGCAACACCGCCCAATGTTGGGCCAGGCGCAGTTTGAAATTGCAATTTTCCACCCCAGCCTCCTCCATCATCTGCCCCCAAAATTCCTGCTAAGTTATATTCCCCAGCATTAGGCACTAATCCTGATGCATGATAGTTGGTAAATCTAAGCAGAGGACCATCGCCTGAGGCACCATATTTACCCTGTAATCTCAACGCCTCTGTCTCTCCAGTGGCATTGGTGTAAATATGTAACTTTGTTTGCGGTCCCACCGTCCCGATACCGACTTTGCCATCATCCTGAAACGTGACAAACTTTGTGACCCCACTATCTGATGATTTTCCAATATGAAATTTCCAACCAGATCCATCACCAAACAATAAGCTTGGCGTATTGGGTGAGACATTGAAATCATAAATCTTTAAACGATCCACCGTACTAGCATTGCCAAATATCGCCGCAACTCCAGCAGCCGACGTCGTTACGTCCAGCTTCCCCCCCGGTGTCGTAGTCCCGATACCGACGCTGCCCTTTATGTATGTCTCGCCCGTAGATGCCTGAACTCTAAATAATTGATCTGCGTTTGTGGAGTAAATCCCAAAAACTGGCTGATTACCACTACCGTAATCAGTGGCTGTAGGCATGTGGATGGAAAAAGTCCTGTCTGCTATAGCTTCTCCGCGACCCATGAAATAGTAATTATTCGCAGCGCTATCAGCAGCACTTGTGCTGTCCGGAAATGCAATTCCCGACCACTTACCAGCGCCCGTATTGTCTATCCGGATAACACCCCTATATGAGTTAACATACCCATCTCCAGATACTTGAAGTTTTGTACTTGGCGTAGTCGTTCCAATCCCGACGTTGCCGCCCGATTTCATTAGAAGAAGATTTCCATAGCTTGCAGACGCTGTATTAGATATTTCTACTGCCGATTTCCATGCGGTTGTGTAGTATGAAATTTGAACCTTACCCGCTGCTGACCCAGCAGTTCCATCTGCAAAAAGATTCAAAGCCGATCCTCCTGCTGTTTGAATGTGAACACCTGCGCCCATTTCGCCAATTACGCCATTATCTGCGCTTATAGTAAATTTTGTAGCAGCGGTTGCACCCCCTGTTATATTTGCACCAGATCCACTAAGTGTAAGATTTCCACTAAACCCCCCCGTTGTTGCGGAGAGACCTGCGGATATATTAAGAGCACCATTTTTCGCAAGCGTCATCGTGTTCGTGAATGTCCCAGCAAGGCGTGTGTAGAAATTCAGTTCTCCGTCTGCCACAGTAGTTGTATTCGTAATGATTTTTGCATACATTCCAGCGTACGCAATATCAGTGGCAACTGAATCGTTAAGATTAAATATCAGTCCACTTAATGCTCCAACAGTGTTTGTAGAATGTTTTAGAAAAAGCACCTCGCTTTGTCCTGCATCACTCGCAGTAACAATCAAAGGTGTACCTGCGGATGTTATGGTAGTAGCTCCAGAGAATGTTCCAGTCGTTGCGGTGAGTCCTGCGGCGAAGGTTCCCGCACCAGTTGACGACACCTTGAAATGCTTCGTCGTGCCCGAGTCGTTCGTGACGATGAACTCTTTGGATGCCGTGCGGATAACCGCGTCTCCGACCGCCGAGGAGTTGACGACGCCGCCAATGGCCCCTGCGAACCCAATGTATCCGACCGTCGAACCAGCAACCTTGTACTCCACGATAGGGGAAACGACGCCGCCCGTGCTGTCGATGAAGAACGGACTGCCGCTTGACGACGTGATGCTTAGGCTGGTACTAAACGTCCCCGTCGTTGCGGTGAGGGCTTGGGTATTCACGGCGTAATTGAACGTCGCTATTCCTGCGTCTGAAATCCTAGCCCACTCCGTATTACTACTGTTCTCGAAGATGATCTTGCCAGTTCCACGACTCGTAATCTTCAGATCGACATTAGCTAGACGGTTTAGGAGTCGCGATCCTATAAGCGTGTCTCCTGTAATGTCCATGTCCCCACTAAACGTCCCCGTCGTTGCGGTGAGGGCGCCAACGAATGTTGCGGTGCTATCCGTACCGAGAGTCAAGACGGTTGTCGAGTCATTTACGCCAAGTCGCAATGCTTGCAGTGTTCCGGAGCCATTCTTTCCGGTATAGATGCCGTTAGAGCCAGCGCCTATGGTTATATAGGTGTTATTTGCTCCCCCTGTATCACTCGCTTCAATTGCTACACCAGACGCATTGGCTCTAAGGATTCCTGTGGCGGTGAGGGCACCAGTTGAAAGCGTGCCAGGGATGGCAGTCGCGACAGAGGCAATTCCTGTTCGGGTTGCAGTCATCCAACTCAAGGCACCATTGTTATCGTCTTGAACTACGCGGAAATTCATTACTCCTCCATCAACGAGCTGATCCCAATAACGGGCATTTGCAGCTTGGTCAGATTCATACCATCCGTATGCTGGGGCGGTTGATGACGCCATAAGCGCAGAAGATAATCCTCCACCTGCAACGTTTATTGTTACCGCCCCACTAAACCCCCCCGTCGTTGCGGAGAGGGCGCCCATGTATACTGCACCTGTTCCTGTACCTGTTACTGCGCCAAATGTTGAAGTTCCACTGCTGTCGATTCGAAAGCGACTAGCTAGCGCAGTGTAGTCGTAGATTTCAAATTGCCCATTATCGGGTCTTGAATTAATAATCCATGTTCTGCCCGTTGAGGCTGTCGTGTTTTCTAATCTTATTGCCGCATCCGCAGAGCCTCCACGACTAATGTGTAATAGGTCTTGCGGCGTCGTCGTTCCAATTCCGACGTTGCCCGTTGCACCTAATGTCATAACATTAATCTGAGTTGCTGTGTCCATGCGAAAGAGCAATGATCCTGCCTCTGCAATTCCGCCAGTTGCTGACTGATTAATGATCCAGCTCTTGCCTCCAGTGGCGGTGCTCATAATTTCGATGCGTGCATTTGCATCACTATTTTTGAAAGAGGCAATGTGAGCTCCGGCAGCTTCGACAACTTGGAGCTTGGTTTGCGGTGTCGTCGTCCCAATACCGACATTTGCAGTTGTATCGGATGCACGAGTAATTGAAATGGCATTTGTGTAATAACTATCAGTATCGTTTGCGCTTGCTACAGTTTTTAGTCGTATGTTCAGTCTTCCATAATTTGAATCAATGCCTTGAGATTCAAAAATGACCCCGTGGACGTTTCCGCTCGAGGTTAATCCGCGAAGACGAAGTTGTGTTTGTTCAGTATTGCTATTTGCTACGTTATTGTAGCCGTCAAATACAATACCTGTCGCGCCTGAGTTATACGCCGTCGAGATTGCCCCCGTAAACGCCCCCGTCGTGGCGATTAACGCAGCGACAGTAATCGCGGGCGTTCCTGTGAGTCCTGCGGCTGTCGCGATGCTGCCTGCGATTGTCCCTGTGACTTTGCTGCCGTCAAGGTTGGTGATCCATGCGGGGTTTGAGTATGATCCGGTTGTGTACACGCCGTTCGTAACTGTTCCCGCGTTGCCGCCGATGTTGAGGCCTGTTGATGTGCCTGCCGAGATGTTTGCTGCGGTGAGACTGGTGAGATTTGCGCCTGTGACTGCCCCGAACAATCCGCTCCATGTTCCCGTAGCGACAGTGCCGAGCGTGGTGATCGATGTCTGCCCGACGTAGGTTGAGGCGATGTCGAATGTCACCGACCCTGTGTTGGCCGATGTGGTGATTCTGCTTGCGGTACCCGTTGCCGAATTCACGATCGCCGTCGATGCCCAGTTTGTGCCGTCAGACACCAGTGCGTTGTTCGCCGATCCTGCTGTCGTGGGAAATGTCGCGGTAGACCATGACGGCGCGTCGCTCGACCCCGATCGAAGGATCTGCCCCGCGGTTGCAGTGCCGGAAAGAATCGCGCCGGTGGTGGCAGTGGAGTAGAAGATGCCGCCGTTGGATGCGGTGAGACTCGTGTTCATGCCGCCGTTCGCGAGAGGAAGGGTGCTAGTGACCCCGGATGCAAGATTGACTTGCGCCCAGGTGGATGTTCCGTTGCCATCGGTTGTGAGAGTGTACGTGCTGGTGCCTGCGTTGGATGGCAGTCGCCATGTCCACGTCCCCGCGGCAGCAGGTGTGTCGAGAGTGACAATGCCGGATGTCGATCCCGCCATGCTAAGCGTGCCCGCGGTGACTCCCGGATTGCCGAGAGAGAGAAGCGCGATTGGTGTTGTTGTCCCGATGCCGAATCGATTATTGAGTTCATCGTACGCGCTGGTGCCCATGAATATCTTTCCCTTCACCGAATCTACTGTCGACATGAGGGTGAGGTTCTCCGATGCGGCTGTGCCTCCCTTGAGTGTCTGTCCCCCGCTTTGCCCCGCGAGAATAGCGAGCGCGGCAGAGTCGAGGCCGTCAAGCGTGTCGGTGTTGTACGCGTAGGGCGTACCGCCGAGTTGTCGACGTGGTGTCATCTGCGCGTTGGTACATACGTTGTCGGTCCCGCAGATGGTAATGCCGAGGTAGTACGCGTTTGATTCGAAGTTGATGCTCGACGAAGGAATCGCAGGATTATTTGTTCCCGTGCTACCGAGGAGCGCGGTGAACTGCCCGCTGGTAATGGAGACGGGCATGGTTGCCGATGTCCCCGAGTTGCAGTTGCTCGCGCCCGTCGATGATCCGGACTCCCACACACAACTCTCTGTACTGGTTGCCGCGGTGTAGATCGCGAACTTCATGTAGTACGTGCCATCAGGAACCGCGATCGAATTGGAGTTCAAAAGACGTCCCTGATACGGGATCGGCATACTACTTCGGTTCGTGCTCGCGTAGATGCCCATGAACGCGCTCATAACGCCGAATATCACAATAAGCGTAACTGCTTCTGGGAAGTAGTGACGCTTGAGATAATTCAGTTTTTCTTTGATGGAAATCGCTATGGTCATGAGCGATTACAGATAGCTAAAATGAGCGCGTAAACAAAATCCGCCCATCGTATAATAATACCGCATAATCAAAAAACGCGGTGGGTATAACTTCCGCGTTTTTTGGTTTATTTTACTGGTAGATGTCGTGGGTTCCAATATCTAGGAAAAGAATTTCTTTTTCCTGAAGAAAAATGAATTTAATGCGGTACTCGCGCGTTACCCAAAATGACCAGCACTCATGATTTTTCCCTTGAAGTTTGTGTGTTTTAAGCTGGGGATTGAATGGATTTTCAATAAACAACTTTCTTCGCTCTTCTGCCGCAGATTGAATGCGAGTAGGAAGTTTTTTGTATGACTTAATAAAACGAGGTGTGACATGGATTGTCATACCTCACGAAAGATCAAGGAAGGAGGTTATTTTTTTTGTTTTATGTGTACGATGTTGGCGCAATCCTTCCTCAACAAGAAGATCGCTCTTTTTTGCATCCATGCCAAGGAGGTAGTAGGTTGGTACGGTGTGCTTGCATAACCGCTCGTATTCTTTTAGTGATAACACAACCACACCATCGTGTGTAACGACATCTTTTTTCTTGAGCAAGATTGTGTCTTTTTTATGCATAGTATAAATGGAAGTATACCGATATATGACGAAAGATCAAGGAAATTCTTTCATTGCTTGGTCGACTTGATACGCAGAACACGCTTCATGTATAATAATGCCCTATAAACAAAAAACGCGGTGGGTATAGTTTCCGCGTTTTTTGTGGATTAATGCGAAGATTCTCGATTGTCTTTATCCGAGGTACTCTATGCCAGTTTTTTTGATCTGCTGAATAAGAGAGTCATACATATCATCGTTAAAATCTTTCGGATGAAATCCTACCGGTTCTATTCGAATATCATGTGTAGAATTTCGTTTTGACCAGAGGTATTGCATCGCACGCATTGGTTCTTTAAACTTCCGAGAAAGAATACAAAGATCAATGTCGCTCCAAAAATCTACCGTTTCGTGAAGACTATTCATTCGATTAGTATAGGGCTACAAAAAACGTATAGACAAGCACCGATTGACAAACAATAAGTTACTTCTGTCCGTGCCTGCGTAGATTTCCATAACAAAAACCGCTATTGATAGATAACGGGATGGCAGTGGTTGGCTCTATTCATTTAATCTCGAGGGCTTAAGAAAAGAGCGAAGAGTATCCTCGAGATTGTAGGCATTTTGAATTTTTTCAAGATATATCTCGTGGGTACGAACGAATTGATCGGCCATAAACTTAAAATATGATTGATATCCTCCATCCATTGCCTTCTTAAATGCGCCCATGTGAGCCGTTCTGTTTTTATTCCAGATGATGATGGGATGATACCTGTGCATTTCAAGGAGTCTGTTCATAAGAAGTCTCCCTGTTCGTCCATTTCCATCCTTAAACGGATGTATCCGTTCAAATCTGTAATAAAACATAAACGTCTGCTCCACAGGATAGAGGGTGTAGTTGCTTTTTTCCACCCATTCTAATAGGCAGGCAAGCTCTTTTTTTATGTCTTTGCAATGAGAAACTGTTGCATTCCCAACAACGATGTCGTTATCGATCCTATACCGCAGATTCGCAGGTTCATGTGCCAATAGTATGTCATGAAGCTTTTCTATATTTTTCACGGTAAACGTAAAGGTTGTTTGGTTTGCGTAGTGCAGTGCCGCAATAGTATTTTTAACTTCCTCATTTTTTTCTTTTATTGACTCGCTTACGATTCTTTCTATGCTTTCTCGCGGTACGCGGCTTCCCTCGAGCTTATTTGAGTTGTAGATAAAATCTACCAGAAATGCTGTTTCGATTGCCGCTGCGCCGAGCTCGCCAATATTTTTTTTGAGATGGAAAAGGCGCGCTCTAAGTTGTTCAATCTTTGCGATGCGTATATAAGCGAGAAAATCTTTACCAGCTTTTGCTTCCCAGTATTCTTTTCTTAGTCGGGCTTCTTCTTGAATAATATAGTTTTGAAAAGCCTGTTTTTTTATTGCAAGATTCGTGGTGGTTGCCACGGGTCCGAGAGATCGGTATTTTTGTATGGTCTTACCTCTGTTGAGATAGAGGCTATCCAGTGCGTATAGGTAGGGTTTGCCGTTAACTATTTTTTGGGATATTTTCACAAACAGCTTAACTTATAAATTATGCGCAATATATGGTAGATACCTATTTATAAGGATAATGCATAATAAATATTAACACAAATTGTCACGTATTAAATAGTAAACAAGCTCACAACAACACCAATCGTGTACGACACTTTCCGCGGATGGCTGCGGATTGTCGAGTCGGCATTTCTCTAGAGCGTGCTTCGCACGTTTGCAATAGGGCAGTAATTTTATGGGTAGGCGCACTCTTGTCGCTTACCTATTTTAATTTCCCATGTTGTTCACGAACATGGTGCTGTGCCACCCTTAAATAAAAGTTTTTCTGATTTTACTTGTTGGTATAAGAAAGACAAAAACAAATGCTGACAGTATTCACGTGTCACATTTTCAATGTCAGTCTGATATTTTTTAATAAATTGTTCGAGGCTTTCTTTGTTCAGCATAGATATGATTGATAAGTTTTATCATGCCGGATCGGTTGAAAATTTTTACTGTTTCAATAAGTTTTTTCTTATTGATAACTCTAAGAGACAGGCGATCATTCAATGATACTCGCTTTAAGTCTACAAAATAGAGATAATCAGCCAATGCTTTTTCCGGACTCGCAAACAACACGACAGTGCCATCAAAACGCATCGGACTATACCCCGTAAATACGCACTGTTTGATGTGTTGATAAGAAAATACGCCTTTTGAACTAGTAAATTCGCGCGTTGACTTTGTTGTGACGGAAGTAATAGTGTAGACTGTTTCTGGAATTATGCCGTAGTGCGAAAGTGCTTTTTCTAAAGAAATATACGAAGGCTGATACATCTTATTCGCAATAAGATAAAGCGAAGGGTTTGAATCTTGCAATGTATAAAATCCATTCCGCAACTTTACAAACAAACCACTTTGAAGATTACGCGTAATAAAAGTGGAGGCGGTATTTGTGGAAATAATAAAAATATCTCTAAATTCGCGTGGACCAAAAACAGAGATTCCCATCGACTTTAATTTTTCCTCTACTTTTATACGATTCAGTTTTTGTACCATACTGTACTAAAAATGAAATGAGTATAGTACGTATAGCGTTCTTTGTGTTTCTGTCAATTTGGTGCCGTCAGACACCAGAAGGATATAGCAGTATAAAAATTAACACAAAACGCGGCACTCTATCGTTGTGTCCAGTTTGATATGCAGCGGTCGCTTCCGCATTTTTTAGGGATTCTTATTTCTGCGTGTCGCTAGTCGAGTTAGTGGTGCGTCCAGTAGTTAAGACAGCGGTCGTTTCCGCATTTAAGGACTTTAACGAGGTAGGGTGTAGCGATTTCATTATATGCGATAATAGGAAGTCCGTCTGCTCCGAGCGCAGATGTCTGGTAGTATCCGACGTCTCCGACAGAATCAAGAGTGCGGACGGAGCTTGCGCTGCATGAGAGGGTTGAGCAAATCGCAATTTTTTCATTTGCATTGGAGGCGTCGTAATAGGCGATAATAGGAAGTCCGTTTGCGCCGATCATGATTTCTGGCGTTTGGCCTGTGAGGCCAGTAGAATCTAAGGTTGTTATTGAGTCAACCGAGCTACATGAAGCGTTCGCGCAGTGTGCCACTTTAAGATTTCCATTAGTCGCATCGTAGTAGGCAATTACAGGGAGATTATCAATACCTATTGTGATTGATGGTTGAGCTCCTACGTTGCCATCCGAGTCGACTATGACTACAGAGCTTGCCGTACACGCATCATTCGAGCATTTTGCCACGCGAAGCTCATCAGCGCCAAAACCACCAGCTCCATCGTGATACGCGATTATCGGAAAGCCGTCGGTGCTAATTGCCATTGCGGTACCCGAAGAAGTCCAGTCAGAATCAAGTATTGTGACGGGAGTGCTTAGAGAGCTGCACGCTGTATTGGCGCACTTTGCAACCATAAGGTCATTGGCGTTGTTATTATAGTATGCAATGACCGGATTTCCATCGGTGCCGATTGCGATATTGGGACGATCTGCGTTGCCGACGACAGGTGTTGAGAGAGTGCTTTCTCCAGTGCACTCTGCGTTGATACATTTCGCAATCATAATGTCATTTCCGACCTCGTAGGCGATAACGGGAAACCCATCCGTGCTAATTGCAATTGATGACCATGCTGTAGGACTGGATGCATCTATGGTTGTGGTTGTGCGAGTGGCGCAAGATAGGTCGAGACACTTAGCAACGGTAAGGCGATTTGTAACGCTTGGGTATGCAATGACAGGAAGGCCATCTATTCCGATTGTCATGCCCGTATTATTTACAAGGCCGGTAAAAGATGTGGTCGTGTTCCCCAAAGGCACCCGCGAGTTCCACCGCCCGGTCTGCGGCACGCCGTCGATCGAGATTCCTCCCCCGCCGATGGAGAGCTTCCCCATGATGGTCGAAGTCCCCACACCCACACTCCCCGTGGCAAACGAGATGTTCGGTGCCGCGGTCGTCCACTGACTCGCTCCGCCTCCCGCCGCCGCCCAGGAGAGCACACCCGATCCGTTTGTTGCAAGTACTTCTCCGCTGGCACCATCTGCAGATGGCAACGTGTATGTGATTGCTCCTGCCACCGCTGCAGGTGCGAATCCCACGAATCCCGACGTTGCTCCCGAGAGTCGTAGTGTTCCGAATACATCAAGAGCAGAGCTCGGAGTGGTGGTGCCGATGCCGACT
>JAUSHC010000068.1 GCA_030648795.1 bacterium
TTTTAATCATTTCAATAACTTTCTCTACCAACTTTTTTGGATTTCTATCATAAACGATTTTCCCTGCACCACGATGGCTCTTCGTGACAATATCACGAATCATGTCTGCGGCGCCACCTGTCCCTTCCAAAACACCAATGACTTTTTTATCCTCGAATGCAATCGTAAATTCATTCAATGTGCCGATGCGTCCGCAGATATTGATGACCGCATCAGATGAACGAATGAGCAGGAGATTGCGACCGGAATAGTCGAACCCCGTGTACATAATAAGATCGAAATAGTCTGTCGGGAGTTTGTACGATTTTACATGCGCAAGCTCACTTGCCGCGGGAGAAATACCAATAGAGATACCGCCTTCTTCCTTCGCACCAATCGCCGCCCAGTACGGAATTCCTGTTGTTGCGCCGGTCACAATAATGCCGTTTTGGCGCACAATTTCGCGCCCGACTTCTTTTGCAAGTTCGAGTGTGTCTTCACTACAAAGCTCTGTCTCCGCCGCTCCCGAAACGCAGATTTTGTATTTAAGGTAAGAGTTGTTAAGATCTTGTGGCATAATTTTGATTTGTCATCCTGAGCCCTGTCGAAGGATCTACCTGCCATCAGGCAGAGATTCTTCTCCGCCAAAGGCGGATCAGAATGACAACTATAGATTATAATTCAAACGACTCTCCTAATGACGGAACTATGGCGTTCACTCCCAGTGTATCACGAATTTTAAATTTGAGCGCGTTCGCCGCCTCTTCTTCTCCCTGCACCAAGAAAACTTTTTCTGGAAGTGGATGCATACCCGCGACAACGCCGAAAAGCCCGTTTTGATCCGCATGTGCCGAATAGCCATCGATATGATGAATCTGTGCGCGAACGGCAACGGTTTCACCATGAATCATCACCGTTTTATTACCCTCGAGTAGGCGCCTGCCGATACTTCCTTTCACCTGGTACCCCACCATAAGTAGCGTTGATTTCGGATCCGGAAGATAGCGCTTCTCATGATGTAATATGCGCCCTGCAGTGCCGTCGCCACTTCCTGCAATAATGACTTTTGGCGCAGGCACTTTATTGATCGCTTTTGATTCGTCACCTGTTAACGTAAAATGCAAGCCGGGAAACTGAAATATCTCATCACCACTCCGGATGACTTGCTGTGTCGCTGGATTAAAATAGTTCTGATATTTTTTATAAATCGCTGTGGCGCGGATTGCCATCGGGCTGTCGATATAGATGGGAATGCGCGGGATGCGATGATGCTCTACTAAATCATTCAACTCAAAAAGAATTTCTTGCGTGCGCTCCAATGCAAACGCAGGAACCATAAGCACTCCACCCCTCGCCACTGCATCTTCAATCGCGCGCTCGAGAAGAATCTTCCGTTCGCTTTTATCTTCATGCAAACGATTACCGTACGCAGATTCCATGACAACATAATCTGCTGTCGCGATTTGCGTTGGCGATGGAAGTAGTGGAGCTGGGCTGTTGCCAATATCACCCGTCATAAGTAGTCGCTTCTTTTCTGCATCAATAATCACAAACGATGACCCAAGAATATGCCCTGCATCTTCGAGCGTTACCGTAAAATCCTTAGCAACCGTATAGGGCGTTTTATACGGAAGCCCGGCAAAAAGACGTTCTGTCGCAAGAATATCATTCGCTGTATAAAGCGGCACTGTTTTATAACGCTCGGATTCTTCCTCCATGAGATGCAATGAATCGTGTAAATTTAAAAGCGCAAGCTCAATAGTTGGCGGTGTTGCGATAATTTTCCCACGGAAGCCATCACGGACAAGTCTCGGGAGGCGCCCCACGTGATCCGCGTGCGCATGGGTGAGAAAAACAGCAGTAATTTCTTTCGGGTCATACGCCCACGGTGCAAAATTCTTCTCACGGCAAAAACGGTCACCTTGCGCCAGTCCGCAGTCAACAAGAATTTTTATACCACCACTTTCAATCAAGTGATTCGCGCCTGTCACGCTCTTTGCCGCACCGTGGAAAGATATTTTCATGTTTTTATGATGTCATGTGCCGGCATGACAATTGGCACCGCGTGCAAGTTACACACGTTCGCCGCATGCGTTCCTACATCGTGATATGCACTTGTCGCTGCAAGTGCCCCTTGCGCTGCCGCAGTTACAATTTGCTTAAACCCACCCGTAGCATCGGTAATGTCACCGGCTGCAAAAACGCCGTCAACGCTCGTTTTCATCATACGATCAACAATAATTTCACTCCGATCATTCATTGCAACGCCTAACTCATGCGGGATGCTTGAGCGCGGAATCGCTCCAATTGCCACAAAGAGAGCATGAAGATCAACGGTAACACTTCCATTGATACTCTTCGAAAGTTGAATCGATTTTAATTTTTTTTCTCCAACAAGCTCGCGAACTTCTGTTTCGTACAGCACGTGCACGTTTACTTTTTTCTTCAATTGCTCAAAATTGATCGGTTCCGCGCGATGCAAATCTTTCTCGCGTACAATCATATACACTTTTTCCGCTACGTCGGCAAGCTGGTTCGCGCCTTTCACGGCGCTGTCGCCGCCGCCAACAATCGCAACCACTTTTTTCTTGAATACCGGCCCATCGCACGTCACACAATAATGGATGCCCTTGCCTTTCAGCGCATCTTCGTTTGGCAGTCCCATTTTCCGACGCTCCATGCCAACAGCGATAATGAGCGTCTTCCCTTCAAACAATTCTTTTCCGACGCGTACTTGAAAACAGTGGTGAATATTTTCAGTAAGTTCTGCCTTGCCTGAAACCATGGTCACACCAAGCGCCTTTGCCTGTTCCTCCATGTTCTGCATAAGCTCGAACCCATCGATTTTTTTGAAACCTGGATAATTTTCAATCGGTCCGGCACTCGACGTCTCACCGCCGAACTCTTCATGGATGAGGAGTGTAGTCATCTGATACCGCGCGCTATAAATCGCCGCGGAAAACGCCGCCGCTCCCCCGCCTAAAATGATGGTATCGTAGTATTGCATGAACAGATTTCAGATTTATGATTGAGGATTTATGATTTTTTGTTACGTCGTATTCCCCTCGATCCACTTCTCCGCGTCGATTGCCGCCATACACCCCATACCTGCGGCGGTTACGGCTTGGCGGTAGCGATGGTCGTTGACGTCGCCCGAGACAAACACACCGGGAACATTCGTCGCCGAGTGTTCTTTGGGGACGATGTAGCCTTTCGCATCAAGATCAATCTGTCCTGCGAAAATTTCCGTATTCGGTTTGTGTCCGATTGCGACAAACACACCATCGGTTTTATGTTCGGTTACGGCGTTCGTCTTTACGTTTTTGAGCTTCACGCCCGTCACATGCGTGTCACCCAAAATTTCTTCCACGGCGCTATCCCAAATAAATGCGATTTTCGAATTAGCTTTTGCACGGTCTTGCATAATTTTCGATCCGCGCAGAGCGTCGCGCCGGTGCACGATCGTCACCTTC
>JAUSHC010000075.1 GCA_030648795.1 bacterium
GGATAATTAAAAACTAAGAATTACAGTATACCAAAAAATTATTTTTGTTTCTACTGACCAATCTTCAATTTCACTAAGTTCGCATCAGTAATACCAAGACCGAGAAAGCGCATGACGGTATACGCCGCCGCCCCGTCCTTCAAGTAGATGCGACGACATTTCGTTACGTCGACATACCATGCCTCACCATGTTGTTGTACTTGTAAAAGAATTTTCCCTTTCACTTTGTTTGCCGCACTGGTTCCAGAGCAAGCGCTCGTTGACGCCTTTAACGCATCCACGCTCTCAATGCTCGGAATAGCCGTCAAATTTTTATCCGTAATTCCCAAGCCAAAGTTTCGCATCATCTGATACGCGGTTTGCCCATCTTTCATATAATACCGTAGTCCGGAATCAGGATGGACGTACCATGCCTCGCCGTGCTGTTGTACTTGCAAAAGAATTTTCCCATTCAAGCTCGCGGAAGAAGATGGAGTTCCCCCGATCGCACAAGCAATCTTCGTATTTACTCCGGTGGTTGCATTCACGGTCTTAATGGTACCAACGACTGCCTTTGAATCATTCACCACCAACGTGTCGGACTGTTGCACGCCATCAATAGATACCTTTATCCTAATCTGATGTTTCCAAGAAGCATCCGAGCTCACGAACATAAAAATCATGCCCTTACAATCCGTAAAGTCAACATCAACCACCGAGTCATTGTAATCATACAACGGATTCTTTGGATCAATCGTCGCGTCCTCAAACGAATAGCGCTTGATGCCATTGCCACGATCAGTCACGCGCACCCACGGCGTGCCGGTGTGACGTTCAGATCCGTTCGGATTGATAATGTAAACATCGTAGGTTAGCCGTGAACAGATGTCGCATAGTGGTGGCGTCGTTATCGGCGGTGTGTATGGAGGCGGAGGTGTTATCGTCGGTGGCACGGATGGAGGTTTCAATCCTGCAATATCATTGTTCGTGATCGTGCAGGTTTTGTCGTCGCCAGAGACGAGCGCCACACTCCCATTCTCGGCGCAATCTCCGCCAAGCTTAACGGTATATCCAGGGAAAAAATTCTCGCTCACTGTATACATTCCTGGATTTAAGACATATGATGTCCCAGGAGAAATCGTTCCCGCCTGCGGGCTTCCAGCAACATCTCCCACACCACTCGTCACGTGGACAACCGCTTCCGAGACAACCGCTTTACCACCATTATCGTTGATGACGATTTTCACGACGTGCAAGGTGGCTGGCAGAACAGACGGTACGATTATATCATTGTTCGTGATCGTGCAGGTTTTATCAGCGCCGGAGACGAGCGTAATATTCCCGCCGTCATCACAATCACCACTAAAACTTTGCGCGTATCCCGAGAATGGATTTTCGCTCACGGCGTAGGTGCCTGCAGAGAGTATATAAGAAATTCCGGGCGATTCAACACCGGCTAATGGACTCCCGACAACGTCGTTTATTCCCATCGAACCAAAACCTTTAACATGCAACATAAATGAAGAGGCTGTCGCTGTGCCGCCATTATCATTGATCACGTGTTTGATGATATGCAGTGTGGCGGGAGCGGGCGGATTCTGATCGTTCGCAATGGTGCACGTTTTATTCTCACCGGAAGCGAGCGTCACATGACCGTTCACATCACAATCTCCGCTAAATATCGGGGTATATCCGGCAAACGTATCTTCACTCACGATATAGGTGTCGGCATTCACGGTGTAGGGTCTTCCTCCAGAATTGGCATCCATTCCGGGAAGCGGACTACCTACAACATCGCCCGCGCCATTTCTCACGTGGATATTCGCATCGGAAGAAACTGCTGTCCCGCCGTAATCATTATAAAAAGTTTTGATGACATGCAGAGTAGCGGTTGTTTGCGGTGGTGGCACTGGGCACGTCGGTGCCGTGATGGTTACATATTTCATAATGACTGGGTTTGTCGTAACATCCCAATCAAATGCTAGGGCTCTACCTACCCAGCTTGTGCCGCCGCCTACGGTAATGTCGGAGTGAGCGGCTCCTACCGGCTCGATGACGGTTCCGACAAATTTTGTATCTGAACCAAGCGCGGTGGATACGAGAGGCGTCGGAAACTGTGGGGTCCAAAATACATCACACGCCGATGCGCCGTTCGTAACAGTAACTTGTGAAAAATTAGACGTACTTAGCATACCAGAAGACCGAAAGATATAGGTTCCCGCGCCATCGAACGTAATCGTTCCACCGCCGTCTATGCTCATCGCTCCCAGTGAGCAATACACTCCCGGCGTGTAGACGCCAAGTGCCCCATGTGAAATATCGGTGGCGAGATCAACAGCGCCGGAAAACGTAAAGGTGCAAGGCTGACTGTTCAATGCGGATAAAGCCGCGTGTTGATCTACGCCAGCCTGCGTATATGTAGCATCGTTTACATGTGTTGCGCCGCTGACGAATACCGATACTCCTGGGAATGTTGTATATCCGACATCTCCGAAAATAGTAGTGCCATTGCCAATTGTTGTGTTGGTAAATGTATGTGCAAGGACGGCAAAAGTATTAGCTACCCCAAGCGATGGCGTCGTTGCCGCATGCGCCGCAGACGCTACAAAAAAAACGAACAAAAAAAGCGCAAGTACGCCCACAGACCTTTTTAGTAGAATAATATGATTCATGAAAATCAGTATAGCACGCTATATACATATACGCTTGCGCAAAAACAAAACACCATCTGAAAAAGATGATGCTTTGTTCGTAGAGGGTTAAGAATCCCTGCCTTTCGTTATCGCTTATTGTTTCATCGCATACGTTCCTGAAATCCATCCGGTAATTCCGATAGAAGTCTTAATCTTGTACCAACCGCTTTCTTCTTTCAGCACATCAAAAATTTCATCTTTCTTCACACCATCGACAACCGTGCTTTTTGTATTATTCAATTGTCGTACTCGCAGTACAGGCGTCCCAACAATTTTCACTTTAACAATGACAACAGTCATATCCGGATATGCGGCTAAAGCCGTCGAGGTAGTAACGACAATATTACTCCATTTATAGCCAGCAGCATTAAACTCCGCTGCACTTTTTATCCATTGCTTTTTACCGTCTTTGACGACGTACACTTTACTGTCCCCCTCTGCGCGTAAAAGCGTTACGCCGGAAATTGCTGGAGGCGTTATTACTGTCGAGTTCGGGACAGCAATCGTTGTCGTATTCACTGTCGCGGATACCGTGGCGCATTTACTGCTATAAGCATCCGTCGGGCAAACAGTAACAACGGAAGTGCCTACTGTCGTACCCCCGGTGAGAACAATAGCAGCGCCATCGCTGGAAAGAAAAGTGGAAACGACAGCAGTATTACTATTCGCATACACGGTAGTCTTGGAATTCCCACCAACAATAGAAACGATTTTCTTCTCTCCCAGAGTAAGCGCAATAGTATTTGCACTAAGAATAACTGTCGACAACGCCGGACTAACAGTCACATACAAACTCGCGCACGTCGTACCAGCCGATGTTGCGCACACGCTCACAATAGCCGAACCAACAGCATTGCCATACAAATTGACCACATTACTCGTACCATTGACACTCGCCGTTACCACGTTTGAATCGGAGTTTGAAGAAATAGAGTAACCGCTGTTATTCCCACCGGTAACGGTTACATTGGACGTCTCCCCTTGCGGAAGAGAAACAACATTTTGACTGAAGGTGAGCGTCGTGGATGAATACCCTGCTGATGTGCTATTGAGAACAACATTCAAACCACCGCACGTATTATTCACCGTGGTAGAACAAACGGTAATAACGGTTGACCCAACGGTGCTCCCACCAATGACCGTAACGACTTTGCCGGAAATAGTTGCCTGTGCAACGCCGGAATTTGTGTTCGAAGAAATATAATAACTGCTATCCGGTCCGCCGAAAATCGTCGAACTTTGTGTTAACCCGGGAATAAGAACAAGATTATTGGGAGTAAAAGAGAGCGTTGCAACCGTATCGCTAAGAACAGTGATGGTGAGATTGGCGCAGTCCGTGCTGTACTGTACAGAACAAATAGTAACCGTTGATGTTCCTGCGGCTTTTCCAAAAATCCATAACGCATTACTCGCGACACCAAGGCTTGGATCAATAACCGCGGGGTTGGAATTTGATTTGAGTGTATACCCGTTCGTCCCACCGCCAAAAATAGTAACGCTGCTTGATTCTTGCACGCGCATGACAGGATTTCCTTTATTGAAAGAAATTCCCGCTTGATCCGTTCCGGCGCCAACTTCTACGGCAACGGAACCGCACCCGACACTCGCGCCGCAGACCGTCACCGTGCCAGAGCCAGAGCTCATGCCCGTAATGGTCAACTGGCTTCCGCTGATGGAAGTGGAGATGCTGGTACTTTGACTGTTTGCAGCGAGGATAAGCGTAGCAGAACCGCCGACAGTAACGCTTTGACCGACAGCAATATGAACGCTGGTTTCAGTCAGAGTTAGTGTACTCGTATAGGTTGGCCACAAGATCATTCCGGATTGCACACCGATAATACTGGCAAAAACCGGAGACCCCGATGGAATGCCGTAGCCACCACTGCTGATGGATGTCGAAAATTTTCCGCTGGTATCCGTTGTGCCAAGAACAATGGTTGTGAGTACAGGTGCGCCCGGCGGTAAATAGGAAAGTTGAATTTTACTGCTCTCTTTGCCGCTCACACTCACCTGCACCGCATCGCCCGTTGTATAGGTGAGCGTCAACGAGGTCGGGGTCGTTGCCGCATGGGCAGACGAGAAAAACAAGAATACGCCGATAATCATTAAAAAATACGCGCTTTTTTGCTTGATGTGCATAGTATGAAAATGATTAAAAAATGAGATGAAAAAATGTTTGTTTTGCTGTTTTCATTATAGCACAAAGCAACTGCACGGTGTATGGATTCCTCCATGATTCTATTGTCTACAACTGAAAACTTTTCACGATCGCGTCGAACTTCTCTCGAGAAAGCACATCGCTAAATTCGTAGTTATAATCAAACTCGTACACATTCTTTTCTTTTTGAAAGTAGCACTGACGAATTTTCTCACCACCAACATTTGCACTATCCCCGCATTGCCACTGATACTCCTTAGAAGAACCCGCAAGGGTCTCCCATTTAATATCACGCCCAGCCAAGAGATCCTCCAACGTATAACGCCCAAACGCCACATTGGGAATGTTTAAAAAAACACGAAGACCGCCGTTAATATTTCTGTCACCTGCAGTCGCATTTTCTCTTTGCAAAAATGGCACACTAAATAAACCATTGCCGAGCGTATCACCAATTTCCTGCACATCTATTTTTTCATTTGGATACTGGAATGCAAATCCATATTGCTTATTTTGATAGATCTGCCCTATCGAATCCACCAAAGAAATTTTTATATCCGCGGTACGCTTATCAGGCTTGCTATCAATGTACCGTACTGCCCAAACATGGTAGCTTCCAGGTTTCAACTTGGATGTTATACTGCTCTCATTTGAAAGAAGATCACACTCTCCACTTCCGCCGCTCCCGGCAGCTGTCGTGCCGAGCAAGGTAACGGGTGAATCTTTCTTGTCTTCAGAAATAAAAAAATCAATTTTCGAATAGCGCTGGGGCTCGTCCTTACTCGCTCCATACACATCGCACCCATACGCATATATAGGAAGAACGGAAGTTACCGGATCTCCAATAGTAGCCGAGTCCCCAATATTCGTAATTCGAAAATCGGTATCAACTGCCAGAGAGGCAAGGTCGTCATACGAAGAAACAACCTCTTGTTGCCTCTGACACCCAGCGCCAATCAATAGAAAGATTGAAAGGGGAAGAATAAATACGAATGGATTTTTCATAAAATTTTATTTATATTTCAATTCCTTTTTATCTTCCGGATTTTTCAGAGCTGCCTGCCGGAGAGGCAGGAAGTTTTTCTTTGTTACCACCGACCGACCAAGTCGTTTCTCCAACTTTTTTCTCGCTCCGCCGGCAATAGCACCCCCCGCTTTCGCGTCGGATCGCAATTTCGGTACACCCCTTGAATCTTCAGTGCGGTGTATTTCCGTCGTCGCGCGTTCGCCAAGCATATTAAAAATCAACTCAAAATCGTCCATATGATCACGCAGATTTTCTCGCTCTAATCCTTTCATCTTTTTATACTCACTTGGTGTCACACCGAATGTCGCTTTCGAAATTTCCGCGGTCAGAATCTCATAGTCCTTCTGCTCTTTCGCACCACGCGCTTGCCACTCATCCGTCAGCTCTTCTCGAATAGCAATCCCGCGCATACGTTTTTCTATCCAATCCGCACTGTAGCCCTTCAGTTTATAGAGCATACGCGTTCGCTTTGTCGCCAGTTCCGGATTTTCTATCTCCTGCACACGTTCGTAGCCGACTTTCGCGAGCCAGCGCTTGAATGGCTCGGCTTTTGGAGATGGGATGGATTGGACTATACGGAAGATGCCCTCGGTATTGGCGCAATTCATCATTTGTTTACCACCTTCAGTGGAGACTGCAAGGGTATGGACAATTTGTCCATACCCTTTGGATAATTCCGCATCTCTCGCGCGCATTTTATTGATATAATCTTTCACATTAACAGTGTCAATCAATGCAAAAACGATGTCCTCCACCACAAACCACCACTCATTTTGATAGAGCGTCTTTCTAATTTCCCTACCCTTAAACAATGCTATCTTTGTTGTCTCGATCATAATTTTCCTAACGAAAAAATACCTACTCTCATCATACCTTTCCCAATCAAAAAACACCAGCGGATGCTGATGCTTTTTGATGACTAAATTTTTTTGATTATCACGTCGTATCGGCACAAATCGGAAAAGATAGCCCCCCCTTTTAACTTTTTCCGATCGGATCGAATCAAATCAAAAACCTATTTGTATTAACCTTCAGACCCTCCTTGACGCAGTGCGAACCTATTTCGAGGAGAACCCACGCACGACGCGCTGATGACGAACCGGCTCCCTGCAGGCGCACTCCACTTCGTGGAGGCAACCCATCAAAATTTTCCCCCTATTCTTTCCGATCGATCCGATGGCGCGCCCCCTAAATCTTTTTATTTTTGTCGCCAGAATCCCAGAATGGGTGAATGGCGTTTACAAAAATAACCCGCCGAGTATGCCGAATGGCTTAGTCCCGAATCCGCCGATGAGGCGGAGGAGGTATGCCGAAAGAGAGAGGCG
>JAUSHC010000031.1 GCA_030648795.1 bacterium
CGGACGGCATCGGCCGCCCGTCAACCTATGCGCCGACCATTGCAACAATCATTGATCGGAACTACGTACGGCGCGATGAAAAGAAAAGGCTGGAACCGACCGACATTGCGTTCGTGGTGAACGATCTTCTCGTGGAGCACTTCCCAAACATTGTTGATTATCAATTCACCGCAAACGTGGAAGGAGAGCTCGACGCCATTGCCGAAGGCAAACGCGCATGGCAAGAAGTGTTAGCACTGTTCTATCGCCCCTTTCATGAACAAGTACAGAAAAAAATGGACGAAATTTCAAAAAAAGCAGTCACCGAACAGGTCACGGACGAGGTATGTGAAAAATGTCAAAAACCCATGGTGATAAAAATTGGTCGCTTTGGAAAATTTCTCGCGTGTACCGGTTTTCCGGAATGTCGCAACACAAAAGCTATTACCGCTGAAGGAAAAATTGAAGCACTGCCAACCACCGATGAAAAATGCGTGACCTGTGGATCCGGCATGATCGTCAAAGAAGGACGCTTCGGTCGCTTCATTGCGTGTACAAACTATCCGAAGTGCAAAACAACAAAAGCGATCCTTACGAGCATTGGTATCCCCTGCCCGATATGTGCGAAAGGTGAAATTGTCGCACGTCGATCCAAACGTGGTCGTACATTCTATGGGTGCAACCAGTACCCGGAATGTAAGGCAGTCTTCTGGTCAAAACCGACCGGCGAAAAATGCGTAACGTGCGGAAGTCTCATGATTGCAGGAAAAGAAAATACTATTGTATGCTCCAATAAAGAATGTAAGTGATTTTGTCTACGAGCGCCGCGCATGTAGCTACAAAATCTGATTAGTTATAACGCATTTCCTTCGCTCCGCTCGTAAATGCTAACAACACTCGCATGACCGACCCTCATCACACTACCTTCCGCAATCTTCTTTCCCTCATCCGCGCGGCGGAACCGCGCGTCGACACTGATCTTGTCACGCTCGCATACGAAACGGCGCGACAAGCACATGCGGGACAAAAACGCATTTCCGGAGAAGACTACATCGTGCATCCGCTCAATGTCGCTATCTATTTAGCACAGCTGCATTATATCGATACGTCCACCATCATCGCAGGACTTCTTCATGATGTGATTGAAGACACCTCCTATACGATCGAAACGCTGCGAAAAGATTTTGGTGATGAGATTGCCGATATTGTTATGGGGGTGACGGTGCTCGAAAAACTCAAATACCGCGGCGTGGAACGGTACCTTGAAAATCTTCGAAAAATGTTCGTTGCCATGGCGAAAGATCTTCGCGTCATTTTCATTAAATTCGCTGATCGAATCGACAATCTAAAAACACTGCATGTCTGGCCGCACGACAAGCAATTGCGCATTGCTCAAGAAACCGTAGAAATCTATGCGCCGATTGCGAACAGGCTTGGTATGGGAAAAATTCGCGGAGAACTGGAAGATCTTGCGTTTCCGTATATTGATCCCGATGCGTACACATGGACGAAAAACCTTCTTCTTTCCATCGCGCCAAAACGAGAAAAATATCTTGACGATGTAAAGGATATCATGAAAAAAACGATGGAAAAAGAAAAAATAAAGCCTGTTGATATCCATGGTCGAGCAAAACATCTTTTCAGTCTCTATCGAAAACTCCTGCGCTATGATAAAGATATCTCCCGTATTTACGATATCATTACCATGCGCGTCATCGTCAAAAATCTTGCCGATTGTTACGCGACCATGGGGATCATCCACCAGCGATGGCGTCCGTTAAAAGGACGCATCAAAGACTACATCGCAAATCCGAAGCCAAACGGCTATCAATCCCTGCACACCACCGTGTTCTGCGAGAAGGGAGAAATTCTTGAATTTCAAATTCGCACAAAAAAGATGCATGAAGAAGCGGAATTCGGTGTGGCGGCACATTGGCAATATAAAGAACGAGGTGAAGACGGCGGAGATTCAGCAACGGCAAAAATTGACCTTGATTGGATTCGCGAACTCACGCGCTGGCACAAACGTATTCACGAAAATGAGGAACAGTTGCAGAAAATGAAACTGGACGTCTTTCAAAATCGCATTTTCATCTTCACACCGAACGGCGAAATTATCGATCTTCCCGAGGACGCAACACCGATCGATTTCGCCTATCATATTCATACAGAAGTGGGAAACCACTGCACCTCCGCGATGGTGAATGATCGTCTTGTTCCGCTTGATACCAAATTAAAAAGCGGCGATATTGTCGAAATCATTACTGACAAAAAGCGGAAGACACCGTCATCCGACTGGTTGCAATTCGTCAAAACAACAACCGCGCGCGCGCACATAAAAAACCAAGTCAAAGTGCATATTGTTGACTGGCTCAAAAATATCGTTCCCGGAGAAGATAAAGAAACGAAGCTCCGGCGCTAACCGAGGATTTTTTTGGCGATGCGACGAAGTTCTTCGGAGTTTGAAAAATGAATTACAATTTTTCCTTTCTTTCCATTGCGACGAACCTCCACGCGTGTCGCAAGCGCTTCTTGTAAAAGTTGCGCTTCTTCCGATGCGGATCCCGCTCGCGCGTGTCGCATGCCCCTGCTCCCTGCCGAGGGGTTGTTTTTTACAAGCGTTTCTGTTCCCCGCACGGAGAGATCGCCAGCGATAATCCGTCGATACGCCGTAAGCTGCGATCCTGTCTCTGAAAGCCCTGCCAATACTTTCGCATGCCCCTCCGAAATTTCTCCTCGCGCAACCGCACGTTGCACTTCCGGCGGAAGATCAAGAATGCGCAACGTGTTCGCGATGGCAGATCGCGGCTTTCCAAGGCGCTTCGCGGTTTCTTCTTGCGTCAACCCGAATTCATCCATGAGTTTCCGATAAGCGGAAGCGCGTTCAATCGGATCGAGATCTTCACGCTGTAAATTTTCGATAAGCGCAAGTTCAAGCCTCTCAAGCTCTTTTGTCGCGCGAAGAATGGTAGGAACAGTTTTGAGTCCCAGCTCACGCGCCGCACGGAAGCGACGTTCTCCCGCGACAATTTCATACAATCCATCTTCTCGTGGTGTCACAACAATCGGCTGCAAAATTCCGTACGTACGAATAGAAGCAACCATGTCCTGAATCTTTTGCGGATCAAAAAATACACGCGGCTGCTGGGTATTCGAAACAATCTTCGCAATAGGAATCTGCCAAATTTTATCGCGTGACTCGGGATCGGTCATGTCTATCGCGGCAGACATGGATTGTGCCTTCGTTATACTCCCCGAGCTTGTCGAGGGGCGATGTGATGGGATAAGCGCGGAAATTCCTTTTGGCATAGATTGAATTATGAATAATGAATCAGGAATTATGGAAAAGATCTCCATGATTCATAATTCATGCTTCCTAATTCATGTTCCAACAACTTCTTTCGCCAGCCGCTCATACGCCTTCGCGGCTTTACTTCCCGGATCATACTCGAACACGGTCTGTGCGACTCTCGGCGACTCGGCGACTTTCACCGAACGAGGAATCACGGAACGAAAAATCTTTTCGGGAAAATAGCGATATAAATCTTCAAAAATATCTTGCGATAATTTATACCGATCATCATGCATCGTAAGCACCGCTCCGAGCACCGCAAGATCCGGTTTTATATTCTCACGCACAAGCCCGATCGTTTCCATAAGTTGTCCAAGCCCTTCAAGCGCGAAGTGTTCCGCTTGCACGGGAATCAACACTTCATCCGCACCGACAAGTCCGTTTAATGTAAGAATACCAAGCGTCGGCGGCGCGTCAATCAAGATAAAATCGTAGTCGTTACGAATGTGCAACAGCGCGTCCTGCAACCGATATTCCCGTCGCTCCAAAGGCACAAGTTCAACAGATGCGCCGGCAAGCCCAAGATGCGCGGGGAGCAAACGATACGTTTCTTTGCGCGTCGGAAGCACAAATTCTTTCACGCGAGTGGGTTCAAACAAGCTCTCGTACACTCCGCCGGCAATCGTCCGATGATTGTGCCCCAAGTACGTCGTCGCATTTGCTTGCGGATCAATATCAACGAGAAGCACGTACTTCCCCATATGTGCCAAAGCCCAACCCAAATGCACAGCAGTTGTTGTTTTACCGACTCCACCTTTTTGATTGACGACTGCAATTATACGAGCCATCGTAATTGTAAGTTAACAGTTGTAAGTTCACGGTTGCTTACTACTTACAACTTATTTGCCTACAACTTATCATATCACCTTTTGACATTTCGAGCGAAAAATCGTAGGATAGTACAATAAGCCGCGGTGGCGGAATTGGTAGACGCACTGGACTCAAAATCCAGCGATCGCAAGGTCATGAGGGTTCGATTCTCTCCCGCGGCATATATGTCTTATGTTCACGATCACCTACTTCGT
>JAUSHC010000032.1 GCA_030648795.1 bacterium
TCCGCGCACTTGAGGATATAGAGATAGTACACCATGAGACTGTAGAAAAATTGCGATCTGTCGCTCTTACTATTGTCTAGCAAAGCCAGACCATTAGCAAGAGCGACCCGACGGGCTCGGTTTTCGCAGCACTTCTCGCTCATCGTACCGTAGGTACGCCTCGCTCGTCGTTTGCTCCAAACCGTCGCATATCATCAATTTTCTAAAGTCTCAGAATTACTCACCAAATGTGAAACCGAGATAAATCCCGAAAAGCGCCCCAAGCGTACTAAAAAGCAGACCCGAAAATGAAAACATGTCCGCGCCCCAAAGCTCCGGCACAAATCCACCGATAGTCGAACCAATAAAAACTCCGATCCAGATCAATATTTTTTTACTCATGCGAGTGATGATCTTACTACGATCTCTTCATTCTACCAAAAAAGTGGCAGTAAAGCCACTTTATGATCCAGATCAACTCAAACCCATAGATTATTCGGGCAATTGTGGAGGCGCATTCTCGGAACCGTCGTTTAAAAAATTCCTAAACGTGCTGATAATGCTGTTTTTAATGATGAGAGTGCATGGTGCTCCGCTATTATAGACGACCATCCCCGCCCCCAACATTGATCTCGGAGCGGTAGCCGCCTGTATCCATTTTTTTGATTCGTTATCAAAGACATATGCTTTGGTGATCGAACAATTCCCGTTCCCAAAACTCATCACCCCATTTTCATCTTTCAGCACCTTGCTGTACGACAAGAAATTCCAACCCTTATCGATTGCTATATTTCCCGAAAACAAATTTTTTATAAAAGAGAACATCCCAGGATGTCTATTCGCATCACCCAACAATTCCCCGATAACGTCATCTTGAACATACTGTACGAGTTGCGTGTATTCAGAATCACTCACATCCCCAAAAAGCACATTCGCAGCCCACATAAGCGCGGAAGAACTCTTGTATTGCGAGGTATCCGTTAAAGTAAATTCTCGAGCAGGATTATACACCCATACCGATGTAAAGATTTCTCGTGCCAGTCTTCCTGCGTACTCCTCTATTTTCCCCGTATTATTTTGTTCAATATTCTTTTCCGCATCTTCCGTATAGTTCTTATATGAATCAAACTGGTTGTTGGTAATTTTTTTAATGCGAGTACTCGTGTATTTCTCTAAAGCAGACTCCAGCGATCTCGTTCCTCGTCCACTCTCAACATCCTGCTTCGTCATTCTCGCATGTGTATATTCAGTGCCGCTATACAGATAGATATCCAAGTATGCCGGAAAATATTCAATACTTCTACCACCAGAACCTATCTTCCCAATACCGCAGACAAGCGAGCCCGCACTTTTAAAATTCCATCCCGACTTCACTGTTGTCGTACATGTACCCATCCCCTCTGCAGCATATACTTGAAAACGAGTAAAAAATATCAACGCAATCAGCGCTAAAACCAAAGGCGTTATTCGAATACTATTCTGTTTCATACTATAAAATTATTCCGGTAATGCCGGCGGCTGAAGAACAGGGATGCTTTCTTTCTTTACTTCCGGTTTCTTTATGATATCACCAACACTTTTGGGTTGCACAACATTTTTTTCCTCGCTAACATCAACGTTACTCTCGCTATTTCCCACATCTACCTTTATCTTATCCTCCTTCACATCATTTTTCGAGGGCTGTTGCTGGCGTGTGCCAAGATAAAATCCCAATAGAACCGCACAAAGGATAACGCCTACAATAAGCAATCTTTCTAGATGTTTATTCATAATGCTAGTCTAGCAATTATCCGCTCAAAAAACAAGATAAATTTATTTTTTACTCATACCACCTCACTTTTTTCCAACTTTTCGAGATTACTGACGTAAACAGTATCAGATTCATTTTTTCTCCTTAAGAAATATAAATAGTATTGATACTAACAGTACTGGTGCTACGAGTAATTGTACTGCTGTTTGTATATTATACAGATCAATAAGATAGCCAAACAAAGGCGCGATAACCACAATGCCGAGTTGACACATAAAACTATTGATGGAAATAATCGTCGCCCTTTGATTAGAATCCGTCTCTGCGTTCAAAAGATGCATAATAATTGGATTCTTAAGTCCAAAAAGTATTGCTGGAAGTGTCCAAAGAGCCACCAATGGAAACCCTGCCGTGATAGTGGCAGCGAAAATAAAAAAAGGAGCGATTAGATACACCAGCACCAGCGTTTTTTTATTTCCAATTTTTTTGGAAACGTAGTTTGAACTGTAATAACCGAACGACATTAATAACAAAGTCAGCGCGGAAACTAAACCGAAGTATTCCAAGGGCAGATTTTTAAATCTAAAAAACAGCGGACCTAAAAAATTTCTCGTATCACCGACTCCGCCGGCAATAAATGTGGCCAAGCCCAAGATGACTAACTGTTTATTCTTAAAAACGAACGTAGAAGCATTGGTCATGTGGCGAAGGATGCTAGTACGTTTAACTTTTTCGTATTTTGGTTCTCTTAGAAAAAACGTCAAAAATAAAACCAATGTAATGGGAATAAAGCTGAAAAAAATAGTCGATTGAAGTGATAACTTGGCAAGGTATCCGCCAGCAAGCGATCCAATCGTCGCACCAAGCGGCCACAAAGCGAAATAAATTCCAATAATTTTCTTGAAAAGGTTTTCCCTTCCTTCTTCTTTTAAAATATCGTATAAAATGGCTGCATCCGTCCCGCTAGCCATAGTTCGTGCCAAGGCATTCAAGATTGCATAAATAATAAATATTGTAATGCTCCCGCCAATGTAAAGAAAAAGAAGGGCGCAAAGCAAAATCAAATTAGAAAAAATCAGGTTTTTTTTCCGTCCAAAGAGATCCGCGATGGCGCCGGTTGGTATCTCAAATATAATCCCCGCAAAAGCGTCCACGGTAAAAATAATGGCAATGTTTGTCGCAGTAAATAAGGTTTTTTCAAAATATAAAGCGAGAATCGGCAAGAAAAACAGCATACCGCCAAAAAAAGCGGTAGCGTACATGATTGCGATATTTTTGGATATTTTTTTTGCGTTGTTCGTTCTCATGCGTTAAAAATATTGCAGCTACCTTTTTGGGTATGGAATTGGAAACACTCCTTTTAACTTCATTGTAGATGAAGTAGTCCTTGCATTCATTTTCGCTACGAAATTATATTTTTCTAATACCAAAAGTTCACTCGGGATCATTTCTGGATGATATTTATTAACTAAGTTAGCTGTTTCCTTCTCGGTGAAATAACAAAGAATATGGCTTAGAGATTCAAGCAACCGCTCCAAAATGTCTGTACGATAATGCAAGGATGTTTGATCTGATAAAATGCAGGACAATCCTTTTTCTTTACTATGCACTATTTGTGCTAACACTTCTTCATTTACAAAGTTATGAGCTTCATCGAGTGCGAGTGTTCGATTTTCACCGCCAACAACTTGCAAAAACCGATTCACTAAGTAGGCACCAAACTCTCTTGCCCCATATGTTCCCAAGGTTCTGTAGTCAAGCTTGCAGAGAAGAAACTTCTGACTATCTTTCTTCATTTCTTCAAAATCAATTTCTTTCTGAAATTTTGTAACATTTTCATCAAAAGTACCCGCTTGTGCTTCAAATACCACAACTCTGTTTTCTTTATTTTTAGGAATATATACTTGAATATCTTTTATAAGATCGCCATAGGGATCAATAAGCATACCCCCTCGACTATTGTGGATGTCTGAAATTATTATATTCGCAAGCATTACTGATCTACCTTGCCCTGCACGACCGAATAAATGTAAAATTCCAAGACGTTCTTCTGGGGAAAGATAAAAAGTTTCTCCGTTTTCTCGTACACCGATCGGTGTTAATCCTCCCTTGATAATATCTTCCGTAGTTTTTGTACTCATATTAATTAGGGTAATGATTAAATTATAAAAAGTACCCAAAATACATCATAAAAAATTTTTATTATTTCGGATGACTCCTTGTATCATTGTAACACATCCATCGAGATTGGCGATGATGGCGCGCTCAGGTAGACGGATTACTGTCCAGCCGAGCCGACGAAGGAACTGATCTTTTTGTTTATCTTTTTGCCGCGCTTTCTGGCTTGTATGTGATGCGGTATTGTCACATTCGATCGCAATTTTCCCGCGCGCATACAGGATCGCGAAGTCCAGACGATAGCGCGTTCCATTCCCAGTGACGGTGTATTCCGGAAGCGCAGTAATACCAGAACGTTCCAACGCATCCCCCACCATCTGCTCAATCGGCACTACGTCGTAGAGCTGGAGCATATCGCGCGCTGTCTGCAAATGATGGAGCGTCGTAAAACCAAAATTCACGCGACGAGGAATGATGTTTCGAATCGGGCGAAGGAGTTTTTGAATTTTCCCAACGTGAATCTTGAGATACTCTTCGCGCGCCCATGGATGATTGGCTTCGTCCGGCAATAACTTATCCCGCCGAACGGTCTTGCAGTCAAGCACCCGCGCGTAATAGCGAATACATTTTCCCTGCTTCCCAAACACCGCCGGTTGATAAAAGGCGAGATACGTATAGTGTCGCGCCGGCGCATGCGCAACAGGAATCCGATACCAATGTTCAGTCAACAACATGCGAAGATCCCGCGCATCCTTTAATACGCCTACTAAAACGATCTTACCCATATTCGCCTATTCGCGCGAATTAGAGATTAGAAATAAGTGCACGAAGAATAGAGTCAGTTACTTTATTTAGCTGGTAATACATCTGTAAGCCACGTTGATCTTTATCAACAATATCCACCGCAGAAAGAATCCCAAGGTGTTTCGAAGTAGCCTTAAAGGACAAATGAATTGCATCCGCGATATCACCAACCGTCGCTTCACTATTTTCTTTCAAATACTTGATGATCGCGAGTCTGCGTCGGTTTGCAACTGCTTTAAGATTTTTCTCAATCACTTTCATAATTTTTACAGTATACCACAACTCGTACTATTCGCTTATTCGCGCGAATTAGAGAATGTTAACTATACTACGAATAAATAATAAAACAGTGCGGAATACTTGCTCTCGTTTTGGTCCTATTCTCCCATCTTTTCGAATTTCCAATTCGATACCAGGAATCCCCTTCCGTGCGAGATCCTCAACGATAGTTATTTGCGCATTCTTCTTAAATTTTTGCACGGAAAAATTTGCGGGCATTAAACGCTTGAATTGTTTTCGAAAAAATGAATTTGGATACGCATCAATAATTCGTGGCCATGTTATTCTCCTGCCATGAACATCAATAACAACTCGTAGATGCTGCTCCCTGATCAATCGAAATACCTCTTTTCGAAAAGGACTCGTGCAATACCAATTTGGATCCGGTTGCGAACGTAGCGCAATGATTCCCCATGATTGCGTACGCCGACAAAGTTCAGAAACAAATGCTGCAGTACCAATGTCGGCAGGCAACACTTTACCTCTCCGTAGGTGCGGCGCCGCATGAGCTGCGACGATCAGCACCGAGGTTTTTCCTTTTATTATTTTCCACTGCGCCGTTCGCCGCATAATAATTCACTCTATCTTCTTTTTGACCTTGGGACGAAAATCCACTTGATATTCGGGAATGCCCAGTGACAGACCGTACTGCCTTGCCTCGTCGTACTGCGATGCATTCGTTCTTTCGATAAAGAAAACTTTATTTTGAAAAATAATATAATGGTGCGTATCATTTTTAAAATCCGCATACCACGCGCTTCCATGACTATAATCCAGCGCATGACTAATTTCCCGCGCATATTCTTCCGCCTGCTCATCAAGAATCTCAACCGCATGCAACGTCCATTGCGACAACCACGGCGTCTGATGCTCTTTTACCACGCGCGACACTTTTGTAGAAAGAATATGTGCTCGCCCTAGGATCGTCTTATCGGTAAGCGACTCTTCAATAATAGTGCCTGTATAATTCATAAACTCTTGAACGCAATCTCCCTCTAATTAATCATCCAAATGGCGTAGTTCAAATACCCTGCAAAACTTACCCAAAGGATATACGGCACGAGGAGCCATGCGGCGGGACGAGAAATTTTGGCGAACGCGATAATCGTGGTAAGTATCGCAAGCCAAAGAATAATAATCTCAATCAATGCTCCACCTGGGTTATGTAGACCGAAAAATATAATTGACCAAAGGAGATTAAAAACAAGTTGCACATCAAAAATAATAAGCGCACGCTTTACGCCCGGCTCGCCAAGTCCACGCCTCCACACCAGAAACGCCGCAATCCCCATAAGTGCAAACAATGTTGTCCAGACTGGTCCGAAAATCCAATTTGGTGGCGAGAATGACGGTCGCGCCAACCCCGCATACCACGTGGGGATAGATGGCGTTGTAAACACTGCACCAATGACACCTGCAAGTTCAGAAATAACAATCGCGATTATAAGTTTGGAAGTATTATTGAGTTTCATATATGAATAATTCTTGGATTACAGAGACCCGTTCTCTGTAATTTTTAAGTAAAAAATTGTGTTTTGGGATTGCGGTCAATGAGAGCGTGCGCTTGTTTCATTTCGTCCGGCGTGTAGATGTAGAGAACCCGAAACGTGCCGGACGTGATTTGTTTTTTATTATCGTGCGTTACGGAGAGTATTTCGCATAGCCCCCAATAGATCCACTTGCCACCGCGATTCTCCACCAAAAAATTCCGCACGGGTGGCGTGTGATACACCCGTATGCCGGACTTATCGCGAAACGAAAAAACCTTTCCCGTAAAATCTTTCGCCACAAACGACTTCTTCAAATGCCGCGTAAGCTTTAATACTCTCGGAAATCCCTGCGCCTCGGTGATTTGTAATGTGTCGTTTAGCTCAATGTGGCTACCCATAAATTATATCTCAATTAAAATTGATACCGGAAAATGATCAGATCCATTTTCATGTTCAACTTTAAACGTACTCGTCTTCATATCCTTACTCGTAAATATATAGTCCAATCGAGTGCTAGCAATACTTTTCGCATCACATTCTGGACAATCAAATAGATCAGCGTTCAAAGTAGGAACTAATCGGAGCTCCGTATCTTCCATAACTGCGCGCATTTTTTGTATCACACTACTGTCAGGCGTCGCATTAAAATCACCCATCACAATGGTATGATCCGAAGGAAGAACTTTAATAAGATTATCGACTTGCTCATCTTGTATTGCCGAAGGCTTTTGATCAGTATGCAACAAGTGTGTACTAAAAACATGTAGTGTCGTCTCTCCCGCTTGTATATCAGCCCTCACCGCGTTGCGACTCTTTGCTTCTGATAATATAAATGTCTCACGTGCGATTATTTTATGTTTACTAAAAATCGCGTTACACATGGTCCTACCATCTTCTAATTTCTTGACCGGCGCACATACAGCATCATAACCAAATTTTTTTAAATACCCAACCGTGTCTCGTTCCGGATCATCAAGCACCAACTCCTGTAGCCCAATAATATCGGCATCAGACGCTTTGAGAAATGCAGCAATGGGTGCAAAATTTCCATGATACCAGATATTCCATGAAAGAATTTTGAGTTGCATAGTTATTTGCCCCCCAACTTCAACTTCTTCACCGTCTTCGGCAGTTTCCTACTCAACAAAAAATTCTCTCCACTCACAACCTTTTTGCCTGTCTTATTCTCCAATTCCATGCGCGCATTTTTTGCGATGCGACCGCCTTTTCTTGCGGGAGTTTTATTTTCTTCCAATCCTTTCGTTTCCATTGTCTCCGCAATTTGACGCGTGGACAGTTCTGCCAAAGCCGTAAAGACCAACTCCGCATCCGTCATATGATCTCGTAAATTTTGCGTCTTCAGCCCTTTGAATTTCTTATGATCCTTAACCGACAAATCACTCCACTCCTCATGAATAATATTTGTCAAAATAGCGTATTCGTCTTTTTCCTTCACGTCATTATCTTTCCAATAATCCGTGAGCTTATTTCTGATTTCCTGCCCCATCATCCTTTGCTGTATCCATTTTGCGCTTCGACCCGCCCTCTGCCAATTTATTCTTCCTCGATTGATAGATTTTTCTGGATCAACCGTTTCCTGCATTCGTTCGTAGCCGACTTTTGCCAGCCATAATTTTATCGGCTCTGCCTTTGGACTGGGGACTGATTGGACTAAACGCAAGATCGTTTCCACATCAGCCGCGTCGGTCAAATAAAATTTGCCGTCTGATGCTTTCATTTTCAGTTGGTCACAATTTGTGACGACCTCACTTCCCTCTTCTTTTAAGCGGTTTTTTAGCGTTGTCCAATAACTTTGCGCTTTTTTGTGTTCCGGTTGGCTTGTGAGAACTGCAATGATGTCCACTAATGAAAAATACCATTTTTCTTCTTTTCCCTTCCAGAGGCGGCGGATTTCTTGTCCCTCAAAAATGGTGATCTGTTTGTTGTTTTTCATAAAATTATTTGTTTATTTTTTATTTCCCCACCAGCGTTTCAATGGCGGAATAAGTTACTCATTTCTATCGCCACGCAATTTTTTTAGCTCTTCGATAGTTGTCGAGTAGCTTTATTTATCAGATTTGAAATAAAAATTTTCAGCTGATCAGTATCGCGACTGCCAATGTCTTGAAATGTATTTTGCGTTTCGATGTCGAGAACAACTTCGTTGGACATACCCAGTAACAATAACATCACCCCGTGAGACTATTCTCTACCAAGAGAAGAATAGTGGATACACGGCGTAAAAATAAATAATGGGATAATACGTTTTGCATAGGGAATAGTCTCACGAGATTTGGTCACACAGCTGTGTGACCAAGTGATGTTTTGTTACTGGGCATAGATTCTAGAAACTCTTAATCTCCAACCAATTTAAAAGAATGATTAAAAAAAGCATAATACCAATGCTAATACTCCTGAAAGCTACTCGGCGAGAAGGTATGAAAAAAGATAGATTCCAAAACAGAGCGTCAACTATAAGTAGTGTAATAAATAAAAACTTCATAACATTATTTATTTATTATCATAGCGTGCTATGTACCTGAGCGATTAGCGAATGGTTCATAGCCCCACGGGATCGCCTACAACTCTCTCATTTAAAATCCAAAGTGCCTCACTCGAAATGCTCGTCCGGAACCGCTCTTTAAATATCTTTCGAATCGAAGCGCAATCATACGTTCACGAAAACAATAATATGACATAAGTACGAACGGCAATGCGCCTTTTGTTGATTTGCAATTTCCTCTTTCATGTTCTCGTAATCGGCGTTGTAAATTCGGCGTTGATCCGACATACGGCTCTCCGGTTGAAAGTTTCAGAAGATACACGTAATACATATCTCGTTTAATCCTCCTCCGCTGGGCTACGGCGGATACCAGCCATAGCTTTAGCGACGGCTGGTAGCCCCACGGGATCGCCTACAACTCTCGTCGGCTTCCGCCTCCTCGGTCGCAGAGCCGCACCTCGCCGTCCGCCTCGCCAGCAATCGCTCGGCAGACATGGCTGCGGTCTTCGCTTCCCCGACGCAACACACGCAGGTGTGTTGCTTGGGTCTATTCGTTCACTCTGTTCACTTATAGCCCCACGGGGAATCGAACCCCGATTTGGTGGATGAGAACCACCTGTCCTAACCATTAGACGATGAGGCCGTATATATTCCTTCTTTTAGTTCCTTTCGTATTTTACCAGAATTTTTTATTTGTCGTTCACGCCGTAACGCATCACTTTTATTTTTATACTCTTCGGAATAGATAAGTATAAATGGTGCGAACGGCTTTGTCGATATTGTCCTTCCCGCATTATGCTCTTGCAGTCGCCGCTCAATATTCTCTGAGACTCCGATATACAGACGATTATATGGAACACTCTTTAATACATAAACGTAGTACATGTACAGTGGCTTATTATGACGCCCGGCGGAGCCGGGTCCGGCTTCGCCGGAATGAGGCCGTAGTTACAAATAAGATAACAGAAAAAACAAAAAAAGCCAATCGAGGCTTTCTATTTCATCGCTAAAACACAACACTCGGTGTTGGTTCAACACCGAGTGTTTTATCTTTAGTTGGAAACGATTTTCTCAATCTTCACTTTCGTCTGCAATTGCCGATGCCCACGCTTGCGGCGATAGTGCACCTTCGGCTTGTATTTGATGATGAAAATCTTCTTCCCTTTCCCCTGCTCCATAATTTTGCCTTCAACTTTCGCGCCGGAAACCAATGGAGTGCCTGGAGTCACTTTCTCCCCTGCCTCATCCGCAATAAGTAATACTTCAGAAAACGCAACAACATCGCCCGCATTTCCTTCCAATTTCTCCAACGACAACTCATCGCCCTCGCGGACGATATACTGTTTTCCACCGGTTTTAATAACAGCGAATGTCATTTGATGATAATAGCAAAGGAATAAAAAGATGTAAAGCCCTCTAAATGTCCATTGTCACGGCATCTCCCGCTCTCCATCCAAAACGCTCTGCCGACCCAGCATTTACCTCAAGAACCATTTTTGCGGGAATTTTTGGCGCATAGAATGGTAAGGCGGCGTCTAGCACACCAAATGCAGGCACAGGAATACGTGGCGTAATATCAATAATCTTTCCATCATCGATCCAAATCATATCAAGAGGAATGACCATATCTTTCATCCAAAACCGCAATACATCTTTCTCCGGAAAAATAAACAGCATTCCATGATCCTCTGCAAGCGTCACGCGTCCGGAAAGACCCTGACGACGTGTTTCCTCGTCGCGCACAACATCAACAACAATTGATTGTCCGCGAATCACTACACGATATTCCGTCATGGGAGAAAGCCAGTAGATCATTCGAAGAATAATCGCCGTGGCAATAACGATACCAAAGATGATGAATGGTCGACGAGAAGAGTTCATCTTTTTATCCAACGTATTAAAACCAATCCTATTCCTAAAACAAACATGCTTGCCGACAACACAATGAACGCAATGAGCTTTCCTCTGCTCTGCAAAAAAAGCGCTGTTACGCCAAAGTATGCGGTGAGTAGATACAGAAGAATAACGACTCTGCGATGTGAAAGACCGATGTCGAGCAATCGAAAATGCACATGCTTGCGATCCGCTTGGAGTGGCGAACGTCGTTCCCAAAGCAAACGTCGTACGATAACCCAAAGGACATCAAGAATGGGAATACCAAAGACCAATGCAGTTGTTGCGACCTTACTTCCTGAAACAATGGAAAGCGTACCAAGAATGAAACCCGCGAAGAGCGACCCTCCTTCACCAAGAAATATTTTCGCCGGGTGCCAATTCCACAAAAGAAATCCCGTGAACGCCCCCGCAAGAACTATCGCGAGTAACGCGGTCCCCTGCTGATGCACCACGGGGTCAAGCGAAAGCGCAGCGACAATAAACGCGCCAATGATCGTCACCCCCGAAACAAGTCCATCCAAGCCATCAAGGAACTTTGTTGTATACATCATGCCAAGAAGCCAGAGAAAGGTAAAGAGATCCGCAAGAATCGTGAGTTTGTACGGCCACCCGCGAAACCAAAAAAGAATTTTCTCGTACCCATCAAGACGAATTTGCTCCGTCCCCAATGGACCTCCAAAAGGATTCGTAATATACGTGATACCGATACCGCTTGCGACCACCACAAGCGCAGCGGCAATGGGCCAGATGATTTGTTTTGCCGGCGGCAGACGATACCGATCATCGAGGAACCCACCAATCATAAGGAGTGCGCTTCCCAAAAATATACCAATAAGATGCTTCGCCGTTATCTGATTCGCGCTGAAATCAACTCCCCAAAGATACAGCAAAAAAACGAGAATAAAAAAAGAAAAAAATACAGCAAGACCCCCAAGAAGTGGTGTTGGGCGCGTATGCACCTTGCGATCATTTGCGGTGGCAGGAATATCAACCGCGTGGAAACGCCATGCTAGTTTCCGCACAATCGGCACAAACGCAAAAGAAAGAATACCCGCAGAAACAAAGACTATTGACAATAGATCCATAATAAACTACATTATGTGTACTTGATATTGTGGGCAAGTCATCTTGCGGCATCCTGGTGCCCCACACCAAGATTGCTTTTATGAGGCCACTTCTCCCTCTAAGATGACTTCCCACTTTCCATTCACGGTCAGGGAGTGCTCAAAGGGGGAGAGCACTCCCTACCGTGAACAAATTCCGGTGAGGCAGTGTGTGGTTCCTTGAGGGCCCCGCGCGCGCATACATCCTAAATGGTTGCAACTTCGCACTAAAGTCTCGATTCTCCTATGAATTGAGGGCCATGAAAAATGTGTGTCGTTCTGCAGGTAGTACTGCTGGACAAACGCGTATGCAAGTCGAATCCGCTGCCTCACCACCCGATTCCAGCCACACGGTTATCCGCTGTGGCTTTTTTATAACTGGCTCAAAATTTACAAATCCCTGAAGCAGTAAATTTTGCAAGCAGTTATAATCCGCCGATGAGGCGGATTCATCCAACCCTTTTCTCCACGCGCATCGCGCCACCCTTTTCAAGAATCAATGTATCTCCGCGCCCCACGTTTTCTTGCAGAAGAACATTCGCGAGCGCATCGTCAACTTTTTCTTGCACCGCCCGACGCAACGGTCGCGCACCAAACAACGGATCAAATCCGGTCTTTGCCAGCTCTTCAATGGCATCCGGCGTTACATCAAACACGATCCCCTTCTCATCAAGCCGCTTCACAACTTTTTTGATCATCAATTTCGTAATCGTAAGAATCTCCTCAAAGTTTAATGGTCGGAAAAGTACAATCGCGTCAAAGCGATTCAAAAATTCCGGACGGAAATTCTGACGCAGTTGTTCCCGCATTAGCTGCTCCTTCAACACATGCAGGTCCGTCCCCTGCCGCACCGCATCTTGAATGAATTGCGCGCCGGCGTTTGATGTCGCGATGATAATCGTATTCGTAAAATCAATCGTTCTTCCATCCGCGGACGTCATACGCCCGTCGTCCATCACTTGCAAAAAGATATTCAAAAGATCCGGATGCGCTTTTTCTATCTCATCAAGAAGCACTAAAGAAAAAGGATTTTTGCGTACTGCCTCGGCAAGGTATCCGCCTTCGCCGCCACTTGTTCCGATAAGACGATCGAGGGAACTTTTTTCTTGATACTCGGACATATCAAGGCGAATCATGTTCTCCTCATTGCCAAAATACACTTCCGCCAATGTTTTCGCAAGTTCCGTTTTCCCAACTCCGGTCGGACCCAAGAACAAGAAATTCGCAATAGGTCGCTTCACATCGCGAAGTCCCGTACGCGCACGCCGAAGCGCTGAAGCAACAACCTTCACCGCCTCTTCTTGTCCGATGATCCGTTTATGCATTTCTTCTTCAAGATGCAACAACTTTTCTTTTTCTCCCGCGCCCACTTTCGTAATCGGAATTTTTGTTTTTTGGGAAATAAGCTCCGCGACATCCTCTCCGGCGACAATACTATTTTTCCCTTTTTTCTTACGCGTATATACCGCAACCTCTTCAAGAATTTTCAATGCCTTGTCGGGAAGATATCTGTCTTGAATATACGTATGCGATAGCGTTGCGACCTTTTCAATCGCGTCGTATGAAAAATAAACACCGTTCTTATATTCCATCCCTCCTGCCTTTGACTCGAGCACAAAAATCGTATTCGCTACATCCATTTCTTCAATGCGCACCGTTTGAAAGACAACGGAAAACGCACCTACTTTTTCAAGATACCGTTTATACTCTTGCGGCGATGTTGCGCCGATCGCGATGAACGCGTGTTTTTCAAGGACTGATGTTAATACTTGCGAAAGATCAAACCCCCCGCCACCGGTTGTCGAAGCACCAACAAGTTCATGGATGCCATCGATAAACAGCACGACATTCCCCGCGCGAACAATTTCGTACATGAGCTCTTGCAAGCGTCCTTCAAGTTCCCCGGATGCAGCAGCGCCGGAAAGAAGATTCGATACGGAAAGGCTCACAAGACGCTTATCGAATAAAACCTCGGGCACGTCTTCTTCAACCATGCGTTGCGCAATTCCTTCAACAATCGACGTCTTTCCCGTCCCCGGATTTCCAACGAGAAGAACATTTTGTCGTCCACTTTCGAAGATGCGCAGTATCTCCTCAATCTCCCGCTCGCGCCCGACGCACGGCGCCAAATATGCATTGCTCGCAAGACGGGTGAGATCATGGCTTACACGATCCAGGAACGGCGTTGCAACCGCC